>NZ_JACJUZ010000100.1:0-13680 GCF_014299995.1 Sphaerospermopsis sp. LEGE 00249
ACAAAAATTGATCATTTATCGCCCGAATGCTTCGCCCGTAAAGAAGTCAGGAGTCGTAGGGGCGAAGCATTGGGAAAACAACCTGGGACAAAAATTGATCATTTATCGCCCGAATGCTTCGCCCGTAAAGAAGTCAGGAGTCGTAGGGGCGAAGCATTGGGAAAACAACCTGGGACAAAAATTGATCATTTATCGCCCGAATGCTTCGCCCGTACTTACATCAGAACAACTTTCAACAAGTAAACAAAAACCGACAATGAGCGGGATGGTAAATTACTGGGCGATCGCTATTGGCATCAATCAATATGAGTTATTTCAACCTTTGAGTTGCGCTCAAAACGATGCGGAGGCACTAAAGGATTTTTTGGTGACAGAAGTAGGTTTTTTACCGCAAAATTGCCTACTGATGACAAATACTTCACCACCGATAGAGGAAAGATCCTCTTATCCAACCCAAGACAATATTCTAGTTTTATTGGAGGAATTAGCAGCAAAATCTTGTCAACCAGAGGACTATCTATGGTTTTTCTTCAGCGGTTACGGTGTCAACTATAATGACAAAGATTATTTAATGCCGGCTGATGGAAATCCTGATCAGGTGTTAGAAACTGGCATAGCTGTGAAACAACTGATGCAAAGTTTCCATGCTGCCAAGTTGAATGTATTACTAATATTTGATATTAACCGCGCCTTTGGTACACAAGCTGATGCTCCCGTAGGTCAAGAAATTATTGACACCGCCAAAGAACTAGAAATGGCTGTCATGCTTTCTTGTCAACCAGAGCAATTTTCCCACGAAATTAGTGAACTAGGTCATGGCTTATTTACAACAGCATTATTAGAAGCTTTATTTTCCGGCAAAGGTAGCAGCTTAAAAGATTTAGACACCTATCTGAGTTATCTCACCCCAGAACTATGTCAACATCATTGGCGGCCTCTTCAAAATCCTGTCATTTTCATCCCTGACAGTCCTCCAGTCATGATTCCCATCTTGACATTAGATAATGATTCCCAAACCGAGCCACTGATTTTTCCTGAAGAAAACTTTGCCGTTGCTACCTCCTCAGTGACACAGAAAGAGTCTAAAAATTCCCCTACAGAAAAAGCTTGGTGGACGGAAAATAAAACCGTAGAAACTACCCTCAACAAAACTTCTTTACAGTTAGATCAGTCTACAAATTCAGAGACATCTGTTACTAATTCAACTGTAGATACTAATGAAATCTTGGCAACTTCCCCAGAATTAAACACCGGCGCTAGATTTATTCCCGCTGCTGCTAAAGACTACGCCCAACCTGCTATTCAGTCAGAAACTCCCATTTGGAAACAATTTATTTTGTGGGGGGGCGGTAGCATGACTATCGTCGCTTTAATTACAACTTTTGTTCTTCGCAATCAGGCGAGTTTTCGCTTCCATAAATTATCAGCATCCCTAAATAATACTACTAATAAACAGGAATTTTCCCAGAATTTACCTCCTATTCCTGCTACGGTGGAAACAATTCAACCACCCACAACTTCTGTCGTTTCCAATTTGGATTCCCAACAGCGTAATCAAGCAATTTTAGAACTAGAGAAAATGTCTCTGAGTCCAAATAAATCTGGTGATTTGAGTCAAGCGATCGCCTCTGCTCAAAAAATTTCACCCGGTGAACCGCTTTATCAACAAGCACAAAAAAATATTCAGGTTTGGAGTCAAATGATTTTAGATTTAGCCCAGGAAAAGGCTAACCAGAGAGAATATATTGATGCTATAGCTACTGCGGAATTAATTAATAAAAATACAGCCTTTTATCGCCAAGCAAAAACATTAATTGCAAAATGGCAATTAGAAGCCAAGCAGTATTTAAGTAATCAAACTTTGTTGGATACTGCTAAAGCTTTAATTCGACCAGGACAAGCTTCTACTTATAACCGAGCGATTGAAGTAGCGAAAAAAGTACCACCAGGACAACCAGGGTTTGAAATTGCCCAAACATCTATTAATCAATGGAGTGAACAAATTTTAGAATTAGCTAAAAACCGCGCTGCACAAGGAGATTTTAACACTGCCATTGCCACTGCTACTTTAGTTCCTAAGCAAACCATCGCTTATGAAGACGCTCAGGATGCCATTGAAAAATGGCGCAATCAGTATACTAGGTGATTGGGGATTGGTGATTGGGGACTGGGGACTGGTGACTGGTGACTGGGGACTGGGGAAGAAAATTTTAGATTTTAGATTTTAGATTTTAGATTGGAGATCACAAAAACAATCCAAAATCCAAAATCCAAAATCCAAAATAAAAAACTCCTGCCTCCTGCCTCCTGCCCCCTGCCTCCTGTTGTATCACTTAACAATATTGTGAAATATCTTCGCCACATTCATCAGCTAGATAGCACAGGGCGCGAAATCTTAAACCTACAACTTCTTCATATAAAGGATTGAGTTTACACATTGGGGGAATGTGAAACAAGACTTTCCCAAACAATTTGACATCACGTTCAAAAGGACATTGAGGGGGAATTAATCTACACACCCGATGAGCAAATTGGCGATCGCCTACTTTTAAAGTATCCAACCAATTTCGCAAAGGACGCAGGAAATCCCAACCTGAATGAGAATGAGAAGCCTGTAACTCGGTGATATTAGCTTTATTGGTATTATTCGTCTCTGCTTGATGGAGCGATACCCAGCTTGTGAAAAAAATATTTTTTGTGGTACTTTCAAATGCCTTCATGGTTACTCCTCTCTGTTTATGAGGGTATTCACCTTACTGATGAATATACAATATGACAATCACTCTGTCCGGGAGAATAGTATTTTGACGAAAATTCTGGAAAAAGTGCGAGTAGCTACTGAAAATCAGAATCTGTGTATTACTACGTCAAGTTAAACTTAATTTCCTTAAAATGTGTACTCCACTTAGCTAATCTTTTTCATAACTTGACACTCTTTAAATTTTAATGAAGACCTCTATCTTTGGACGGGTTTGGCTGTAACTATTACAAAACTTAACATACTTAATGTTTATAGGTCAAGTAACAATTATAAATAGGGGTTGCTGAGAAAGTCTTTCCGTGAGGGCATAGGAGTCAGGAGTCAGGAGTCAGGAGTCAGGAGTCAGGAGTGGTAGGGGCGAAGCATTAGGGCGACTAATTATCAATTTTTGTCCAAGCCTATTTTCCGAATGCTTCGCCCGTACAGGAGTCAGGAGATCAAGGAGTCAGGAGTCAGGAGTCAGGAGTCAGGAGTGGTAGGGGCGAAGCATTAGGGCGACTAATTATCAATTTTTGTCCAAGCCTATTTTCCGAATGCTTCGCCCGTACAGGAGTCAGGAGGAGATTGGAAAATTTCTTTGCCATCTCTTGAAATCCCCAAAAATGCACACTTTTTCCGGTATACCCTTCAAAACCCTTGCACTAATTTCTGTGTTTATCAGCCTCTAACCTTTGATATATCAAGGTTTTAGGTTTATTCAGCAAACCCTAATTAAGAAGCCACAGCAGTAGAACGAGTACGCCGTCTTCTACCATCAGAAACCTTCACAGCAGGTTCAGGCGGTTGTTCAGGAACTTGCAGCAACAAAGTCACAGAAGCTTGACATTGTAACTCCCGACGCAGAGAACGGGCCAACTCTTTCTCTAAAGTGCCTTGTAAACCGCCCCAGTCTATATCATTGGGTTCATTTCCCGTCACAAACTCAGACCAACGAACCCGCAAAATTTCCTCAATGCGTTGCTGTACCCATTTCAATAACAGCGATCGCTCAATACTTGTCACCACACCCCGCAGGTGAATTTCTGGTCTAGCCAACAGTTTACCATTCCAATCAACAGCAGCCGCAATAGTCGCCAGTCCTTCAGAAGCCATCGTTTGCCGTTCTTGCAATACTTTGGCACTAACCATTCCAGAACTCGTTGTATCCACCAGTTCAATACCCGAAGGTACTTTAGCCGCCACACGGATAGATTCTTCTGTGAGTTCTATCACATCCCCATTCTGAATAATCACCATATTTTCTTTGGGAATGCCCATACTCTGAGCAGTTTCCGAATGCTTCACCAACATCCGATGTTCACCATGAACAGGGACAAAGAACTTAGGACGAGTTAAAGCCAGCATGAGTTTTTGTTCTTCTTGACAACCGTGTCCAGAAACGTGAACGCCCTTATCTCTACCGTAGACCACATGAGCGCCTTGGATCATCAATTTATCAATGGTGTTTACCACCGCAATGGTATTACCAGGAATGGGGTTAGCAGAGAAAACAACTGTATCTCCTTCCCTAATTTTAATATGGGGGTGTTCTTTGTTAGCAATGCGAGTCATGGCGGCCATTGACTCACCTTGAGAACCTGTTGTTAAAATCAGTACGTTCTCATCCGGTAAACCCCGGACAGTATGCAAGGGTTGAAATAGGCTATCTTCACATTTGATATAACCTAAATTCCGGGCATGGGCAATCAAATTTAGCATTGAACGTCCCACAACTGTTACTACTCGGTTATGTTTCTTGGCCAGTTGCAACACTATATTGATCCGATGCACACTGGAAGCAAAGGTAGTAACAAATAAACGCCCTTTAGCTTGGGAGAATACCCGGTCAAGGTTAGGATAAACGGAACGTTCAGATGGTGTAAATCCTGGTACTTCTGAGTTAGTGGAATCACTTAACAAGCAAAGTACACCTTTTTCCCCATGTTCCGCTAGGCGCTGTAAATCAAACTTTTCACCATCTACAGGGGTATGGTCAATTTTAAAGTCTCCTGTATGGATAACTACACCTAATGGAGTATGAATAGCAACGGTAAAACTATCAGCAATAGAGTGGGTGTTGCGGATGTATTCGACAAAAAAGGCCTTACCAATTCTGACGACATCACGAGGAAGAACAGTTCTTAATTCTGTGCGATCGCGTACTCCTGCTTCTTCCAATTTCCCCTCTAACATGGCCATTGCTAATCTTGGTCCATAAATCACGGGGATGTCAAATTGTTTCAGGTGAAAAGCAATACCACCAATATGGTCTTCATGACCATGAGTAACAATCATGCCTTTGATTTTATGGCGATTTTCCCGTAAATAAGTTGTATCAGGTAGTACAATATTTACTCCGTGCATAGCCTCGGTGGGAAAAGCCAACCCTGCATCCAAGAGGACAATTTCATCCTCGTATTCAAAAACACAGGTATTTTTTCCTATTTCATGTAAACCGCCCAATGGAATAATTTTCAGGGCTGAGTTAGCTTCGTTTCTAGCCATTTTCTCCTGTATGTTGTGTGAGTTGTTAATCAGTTGATAGTTAGCGTTCTTGTATGAAAGACAACATCAAATGTCTATATAATTCAATGTCAAAATAGCCAATTTCCACTTCTGATATTCAATCAATTTGGTATTGAATAAATAAAAGTAATTGACCCCGTTCCCGTAGCTTCTGATCAAAAAAGATTCTTATATCGTTCAGTTGTAGCACAGATGTTTAAATTGCAACCTAGAAGCAATTATTACTTTTTCTTTATAAGTATCCGGGAAACCAGCATCTGGCTAGTATCCAACATATTGGCGCTCAGATTAAACCGAGTTTATGTAACACATCTTCTAACTTCTGACAGATTTCTGCGTCAGCTTCGCACAGCGGTGGACGAACTGAACCAACGTTCCAACCTTGAAGTTTTAATGCTTGTTTAACAGGAATGGGATTTGTTGTTAAAAATAAAGCTTTAAACAACGGGAATAGTTGTAAATGAATCTCAGTAGCAATTTGAATGTTGCCTACATTAAAGGACTCTATCATCTGTTTTAGTTGATTACCTACCAGATGAGAAGCCACACTCACCACGCCTTTAGCCCCAACCGCTAACATAGGCAAGGTTAAAGAATCGTCTCCAGCGTAAATCTGAAATTCCTGTGGTGTCAAGCGGCGAATTTCACTAGCTTGATCTAAGTTACCACTGGCTTCTTTAATTCCCACAATGTTGTCGATTTGTGCTAATTGCACAACTGTTTCTGGACTCAAATTTTGACCAGTCCGACCAGGAATATTATATAACAACATCGGTAGATCAGGACAGGCTTGAGCGATCGCCTGAAAGTGTTTGTATAGTCCCGCTTGGGGTGGTTTGTTGTAATAAGGTACAACTTGTAAAGAACCATGTACTCCTATTCTAGCTGCTTTTTCCGTTGCTGCGATCGCTTCTTTGGTAGAATTTGAACCACATCCAGCAATTACTTTTGCTTTCCCTGCTACAGATTGCAACACTTCCACAAACAGTTGATACTCTTCATCCCAGCTTAATGTCGGAGATTCACCTGTTGTTCCACATATCACTAATGTATCTGTACCATTGTCAACTAAATTTGCTGCTAATTTTCCAGCTACTTCATAGTTAACACTACCATCTGCTTTAAACGGCGTGATCATTGCCGTTATCACTGTACCAAAATCTACCACCCGTTTTTCACTCCTGATTTGTTGTTAGTTGTTAGTTGTTAGTTGTTAGTTGTTAGTTGTTAGTTATTAGTTATTAGTTATTGGTTATTGGTTTATTCATCTTTCTTTCCCAGTCACCAGTCACCAGTCCCCAGTCCCCAGTCCCCAGTCACCAGTCCCCAGTCACCAGTCCCCAGTCACCTACTTATCTTTCAGCTTTGATCTTCCAACCTGGTTTAACTACCTGACGACTCCGGGCAATGACTAAAGCTTCATTTTCCACATCTTCTGTCACCGTTGAACCTGCGGCAATATAAACATCATTACCGATGGTAATAGGTGCGACTAAAACACTATTAGAACCGGTTTTGGTGCGATCGCCTATTCTGGTTCTATGTTTTTTCACTCCATCATAATTAGCGGTAATTGTTCCTGCACCAATATTTACCTGAGTTCCCGCAGTTGTATCACCCAAATAAGAAAGGTGTGCAACATTAGAAGCATCTCCTAATTGAGTATTTTTCAACTCTACAAAATTACCAATTCTGCAATTTTCACCCACTTCCGCATGGCCACGCAAATGAGCATAAGGACCAATACGAGTTCCTGCTTCCACAAAACTATCTTTGACTACAGAATATTGCACAGTGACATTTTCACCCAACTGGCTATTTTCAATTAAACTTCCAGGTCCTATGCGACTACCAGATTTAATCAATGTTTTACCCCGTAAATGAGTTTGAGGTTCAATAATCACATCTGGCTGTAATTCTACAGTTTCATCAATTGTCACACTAGCAGGATCAATAATCGTCACACCTGCCAAAAGCCATTTTTCCTGAATACGTCTTTGCAAAATCTCGTAAGCTGTGGCTAATTGCAATCTATCATTAATTCCCAGAATTTCTTGGTCATCTTCCACATCTACAGCCATCACCTTACCTACTTGGGTAACAGCATCAGTGAGATAATATTCTTTTTGGGCATTATTATTTTGTAAATGTGGTAAAAATTTTGCTAAATCAGACCAGCGGAAACAGTAAATACCAGCATTAACACGGTGATTTTTTCTTTGTTCAGGAGTGCAATCTTTATCTTCAACTATTTCCTGTACAATGCCGTTTTCATCACAAAAAACTCTTCCGTAACCTTGGGGATTTGATAAATGTGCTGTGAGAATAGTACAGGAATTTTGATTTTCTTGATGAATTTGTAATAAGTTTTTCAGAGTTTTAGTTTGTAACAAAGGCACATCACCATTTAAAATTAACAAATCCCCAGTGTAACCTTCTAAATGAGGAAGTAATTGTTGAATAGCGTGTCCTGTGCCTAATTGTACAGTTTGTTCCACAAATTCCAATTCAGAATTTCCACCTAAAGCAGTTTTTACTTCTTTAGATTGATACCCAACAATTACTAACCTGCGTTCAGGTGCAAGGGGTTCTAGACTATCAATAACTCTCTCGACTAGAGATTTTCCACCCAAAGAATGTAAAACTTTAGGTAGATGAGATTTCATTCTTGTGCCTTTTCCAGCGGCGAGAATTGCTACAACAACCATAATTAATTATCAGTAAATGACAATAAATGCTTTTTTGACTGGGAGATTCAAGGCTAAATCATATCAGTTAATTATCTAGAGTTGACAAAGTCTTTCTGTGTGGGTGAGGAGTCAGGAGTCAGGAGTCAGGAGTCAGGAGTAGCTTCTTCAAATTCATAATTTCTAAGGTACAACCACAACTTGGTTACGCCCAGCAGCTTTAGCAAGGCAAAGAACAGCATCAGCAGTTTGAATTAATGCTGTACCACTAGCACTATGTTGGGGAAAACCAGTAACTCCCAAATATACTGTGATCTCCTGACTCCTTGATAGCGACTTGTACTGAGCCTGTCGAAGTAAGCTTGGCTTTAGCCATACTCCTTAATATTCACAAAAGGACTTTTTCAGCAAACCCTAATTAGCTGCATTTCTAAGATTGTAGGACTTACGCAAGATGTGACTGAAAACCTTATTCTTGCGTAGGGGTAATTCATGTAGCTTGCTTCCCGAAGGGTATTACCCCTACGTTCCCTTTTGCGTAAGTCCTGGATTGGTAAAAATCTCTGATAATCTTCATAAGTTCTATCGTTGGTAATAGGAATATTCTGAGTTTTTACTTTTTTCCCCTGTTTATCAACTACATAGATTGTTAATAATTCAGGTCATTTGAGTGTTACTAAAACATTACTTACTGTTAATATTTCTCTTTTTCTACAACTATGTCTTTTTGTCTTGGGATGCCAATAACCTTTGGTTTGATTTATTGCTGTTTCATGAGCCACTTCTGATTGAGAAAGCTTATGCAATAACATTACAATACATTGACCCGCTAACACTAATGCCGCTTCTCTTATTTTTTCTTCTCTTTCTTTTACAGTTCGTCCATCCCACTCTTCGATTTTTGTCAAATCTAAAAGTTTCTTCACATTTTCTTGAAATTATGATATGGAATCTGTTAAACTTAGATTTGCATATATAGCATTTACCAATTACCAATTACCAATTACCAATTACCAATTACCAATTACCAAAAAAATATGAAATTACAACAAAAAGAGATAACATTAAAAAAAATAAATCCACAACAGCAAAACCAAACTGAGCCACACTTAGGTTTGGTTTGTATCACTATTGATAAACAAGTGCGTTTTCGGACTATTACCCGGACCCGTTATTTAAAACTTTCTCCTCAACAAAGAGAAGATACCCTAAAAGAACTTTATCAAAATAATTTGCGCTGCTTGGATGGGGCGTTAACTTTCTGTCAAAAGCAAAATATTCGCCTTTATCGCATGACTTCGGCTTTATTTCCGATGAGTGATATGGAAGATAAAATTGGTGGAAATATATTAGAAGAAATGAGGGAAGATTTAGCAAAAATTGGGGAGAAGGCAGAAAAATTAAACATCAGAATGGTGTTACATCCTGATCAGTTTGTAGTCTTGAGTTCTGATAATGATGAAGTCATAGAAAATAGTATCAAAATTTTAACAAACCACGCCTACACTTTAGATTTACTTGGTTTACCTCAGTCACCTTGGGCGTTAATGAATATTCATGGTGGGAAATCTCAACGTGGGGAAAAATTGGTAAAAGTAATTTCTGAACTACCACCAGGTATTAAAAACCGCTTAACTTTAGAAAATGATGAATATGCTTATAATGCTCAGGAGATTTTAGAGGTATGTCAACAAGCTGGTATACCGATGGTTTTTGATGCACATCATCACATTTGCTATGAAAATTTAGATTCTTATGATCATCCTAGTGTAGAATATGTGGTTTTGGCAGCGCGAGAAACTTGGGAAAATCCAGATTGGCAGTTAGTACATATTTCTAATGGGGAAACAGGTTTTAATGATAGAAAACACAGTGATTTAATTACAGCCATGCCTCAAGCTTACCACCAAGTACCCTGGATAGAAGTAGAAGCCAAACACAAAGAAAAAGCGATCGCTCATTTGCGGGATTGGTGGTTAATGCAGAATAATTAACGTTATATTAACTTTACTTAATTAGTTGATCAATAATAAATTGAGAAATGGCGATCGCGATTGATTTTGGTACTAGCAACACAGTTATTACTCGCTGGAATCCCGTTACCCAGCAACCGGAAACTTTGACTTTACCGGGTTTATCCCTGCAACAAAGTCTTAATCCCCCACTGATTCCCAGTTTAGTATATGTAGAAGCAGCGAGTGAAAGTAAAGTTTTAGTTGGACAGCAAGTGCGCGATCGCGGTTTGGATCTCAAAGATGATAACCGATTTTTCCGTAGTTTTAAACGCGGTATTGGCGCAGATATTCAGGGTTTTTTACCAGAACTAGATGGAGAAATCGTCACCTTTGAAAAAATAGGTAAATGGTTTTTAACCAGGGTAATCGAAGAATTAACACTAATAGAAGGTGGTTTAGATTCTTTGGTTTTAACAGTACCTGTAGACAGTTTTGAGGCTTATCGTCACTGGTTAGGCAAAGTTTTTCAAACACTTCCAGTAGAACAAGTTAGGATGTTAGATGAACCTACTGCTGCGGCTTTAGGTTATGGTTTAACAGCACAAGAAAATTTGTTAGTAATTGATTTTGGTGGTGGAACATTAGATTTATCTTTGGTACGTTTAGATCAACAGGTACAAACTAATACTAAACCAGTAGGATTTTTATTAAAGTGGGGTAATAAATCTTTAGCGGAAGATTCCAAACAAAAGGTAAAAACAGCCCGTGTATTAGCAAAAGCGGGGCAAAATTTAGGTGGTACAGATATTGATAATTGGATAGTTGATTATTTTGTCAAAACTAAAGGGTTGCCAGTTAATTCTATAATTACTCGGTTAGCAGAACGAGTAAAAATTCAATTATCTACCCAAAATAAAGCCAGTGAAGTTTATTTTAATGATGAAACTTTTGAAAGTTATGAATTGGATCTTGACCGTCAGACTTTAGAGAATATTCTCAAAGATCATGGATTTTTTGATAAGTTACATGATACCATGATGACCTTGTTACAACAAGCCCGTCGTCAAGGTATAGAACTAGATGATATTAATGCAGTTTTGTTAGTGGGTGGAACTGTACAATTACCAGTAGTAAATACATGGGTACAGCAATATTTTGAACCAGAAAAAATCCGTTATCAAAAACCTTTTGAAGCGATCGCTCAAGGTGCATTACAAATTACCCAAGGTTTAGAAATCAAGGATTTTCTGTATCATAGCTATGGAGTGCGGTACTGGGATAGACGCAACCAACGTCATAGTTGGCAACCAATAATTAAAGCAGGACAAGCTTATCCCATGAGTCAACCGGTAGAATTAGTTTTAGGTGCTTCTAGGGAAAATCAGCCGAGTATTGAGTTAATTTTAGGAGAATTAGGCGCAGAAACCGGAGGTACAGAAGTTTATTTTGATGGCGATCGCTTAGTAACTCGCAAACTTGAGTCTGTGACAACTACAGTTAAACCGCTGAATGATACAGAAGAAGCCAGAAAAATTGCTAAACTTACACCCCCTGGTTTTCCGGGGAGCGATCGCATTAAAGTCATGTTTCAAGTTGATGAACAACGATTTTTAAGAATTACCGTTGAGGACTTATTAACAAATAATACCCTGGTAGAAAATCAACTTGTGGCACAATTGAGTTAAGGAGGCAGGAGTCGTAGGGGCGAAGCATTCGGGCGACCAATTATCAATTTTATGAAAAGGCTATTTTCCCAATGCTTCGCCCTTACAGGAGTCAGGAAGAACGGATTTTATTTTCCCTGTTCCCTATTTTTTCAAGCCTTGCTACTGACAATTACCTGTAAACTACCACCAGCATATAAAATTGGTTTACCAACATCAAAACCAGATTCTCTTAATAAACCAGGTAAATCAGTTTTTAATAACTGCCAAGCTGTTTCCGTTTCAAACAACCAAAAAAACACTGATAAACCAGGCCAAAATATAGGATTTGTGGGAGGATGAAAATCTACTAAAGTAAAAATTCCCCCTGGTTTTAATACTCTATAAACCTCTTGGATGATTTTTCTTAATTGTTCAGGTTGCATTTCATGTAAAGCGGCGCTAGTATGCACCACATCAAACTCATGATCTGTAAAAGGCATATTTTCCGCATAAGCTTCTACATAAATAGCATTCGGCACATTCTTTTTTGCCCGTTGTAAAGATAAAGGCGAAGCATCCAATCCTGTAACATTTTGTGATAATTTCACCAAAAAAGCCGTAGTTTGACCACTACCACAGCATAAATCTAGAATTTGAGAATCTGAGTTGAGGCTTAAACCTTGTAAAGCGAGTTGACGAAAACGCCCCTCACCGCCCACACTCAGGGCTGCTAACCGGGATATGGCATCATATAACCATTGATAGCGGTAACTCAAGTCTCGAAAAATTGTTGCCATTGCATATTTCCTTAACGTTAAGCTTTATATTGAATAAAGATATATTGTTAACATTAGTAAAAAAATTGTAAAGATTGGGGGAAAGTAACTGCTATGGGTCGTGTAGGCGTATTATTACTCAATCTAGGTGGACCTGATAAATTAGAAGATGTGGGTCCATTCTTATATAACCTGTTTTCAGATCCCGAAATTATTCGCCTACCATTTCGATGGATGCAAAAACCATTAGCTTGGTTTATTGCCACACGGCGAGAAAAAACATCACAAGAGAATTATAAGCAAATTGGTGGGGGTTCACCATTGCGAAGCATCACAGAAGAACAGGGGGAAGCGTTAAAAACCCAATTGGATGCTATGGGTAAAGAAGCAAATATCTATGTGGGAATGCGTTATTGGCATCCCTACACAGAAGAGGCGATCGCCCAACTGGCACAGGATAACATTGACAAGTTGGTAATTTTGCCACTGTATCCCCAATTTTCTATTAGTACCAGTGGTTCTAGTTTCCGGTTGTTAGAAAAACTTTGGCAAGAAAACCCAAAACTTCAACCTTTGGAATACACTGTGATTGCTTCCTGGTACAAACAACCAGGTTACTTGCAAGCAATGGCGGAACTGATCATTGAGCAACTCAATCAATTTCCCAACCCTGATCAGGCACACATCTTTTTTAGCGCCCACGGTGTACCAAAAAGCTATGTTGTAGAAGCAGGGGATCCTTATCAGCAGGAAATTGAGGAATGTACTCAATTAATTATGCAAACCCTTAATCGCCCCAATGCCCACACCTTAGCTTATCAAAGTCGTGTCGGTCCAGTGGAATGGCTGCAACCTTATACTGAGGATGCCTTAAAAGAACTGGGTGAAAAAGGCGTTAAAGATTTGGTAGTAGTACCCATTAGTTTTGTTTCTGAACACATTGAAACTTTGCAAGAAATTGATATTGAATATCGGGAAATAGCCGAAGAAGCAGGAATTGAAAACTTCCGACGTGCTGCTGCTCCCAACACTCATCCAGTATTTATTCAAGCACTGGCAGATTTGGTAATTGAGTCTTTGGAAAAACCGGATCTCAAACTTTCCCAAGTTACCCAGATGAAGAAAAAGGTGAAAATGTATCCTCAAGAACGTTGGGAATGGGGAATGACAACTAGCGCCGAAGTCTGGAATGGTAGAATTGCCATGCTTGGTTTCATTGCTTTGATCATCGAAATTATCACCGGTCGAGGCTTACTCCATGCTATAGGGCTTTTACAGTAGGTGACAGGAGGCAGGAGGCAGGAGATCAAGGAGTCAGGAGTCAGCAAAGAAGCAGGGGAGCAGGGGAGC
>NZ_JACJUZ010000101.1:0-13532 GCF_014299995.1 Sphaerospermopsis sp. LEGE 00249
CCAGTCCCCAGTCCCCAGTCACCAGTCCCCAGTCACCAGTCCCCAGTCACCAGTCACCAGTCACCAGTCCCCAGTCCCCAGTCCCCAGTCACCAGTCACCAGTCCCCACTCTCCTATTTAACCGTCACCATTACCAAATCGCTTGATTAAATCTTCAGGACGAAGATTAGAAACAAATTCCCGGAAAGCTTGTTGTTCAGCTTCATCAGCATCACGATCAACGGGAATAGAAGCATCTGCTACCACTTCTTCCATCACCCAAATCGGTGCATTTGTCCGTAAAGCAATGGCGATCGCATCACTAGGACGAGAATCTATTTCTTTTTTTACCTCTCCTTGCTGCACAATTAAAGCAGCGTAGAATGTATCCTTTTGCAAAGAATGAATTATCACCTTTTCTAAGGTCATATTCCATGCTTCCAAAACATTTACCATCAAGTCATGAGTTAAAGGTCTAGGGGGTTTTTGATGCTCCATAGCACCCATAATCGCCCTAGCTTGATCCTGACCGATATAAATTGGTAAAGCCCGACGATCTGAACTATCTTTCAGGAGTACAATCGGACTACGGGTTATGGCATCTAAAGCTATACCAGCGACTCTCATTTCAATCATTGGCCAACCCTCTAAAATCCTTGTATTGCTTGAGTGCTATGTGGCAAAAAATACCCTTGATTGGGTTTTTCTAAGACAGAAGTAAACATAGGGCTTTTCTTCTTTATAATCGCTTCTATTAAACTGCTACATAAAACCCAGATAATCTGGACTTTACTCCTGATTTTATTGGCAAAATGAGAGCAGTGATCCCTGTTTCAGCTTAAACGCCTATCTTTTGGGAAGCGAGTTATAGCCAAATACGAGCAATTATTGTCCGATATGTGGCAGTATATAAAGCTTTATCGGAAAATTAATCTCCACCGGATGACTCCTAACTTGTAGTAAACACCAGAGTAAGTCAAAATGCTCTCCTCAAATCATAATCGTCTTATCCAAGTATGCCTTGAGATTGATGTTAATGTGTGACTGTTCAGCCTTCAAAAAAAACTTCAGAAATTATCTTTAAATGTTTTACGTTTTTGTTCGGAATTATCAGTTGATTTCAGCCAAAATTAAGCAATAGGTGATTGGGGACTGGTGACTGGGGACTGGTGACTGGGGACTGGTGACTGGGGACTGGTGACTGGGAAAGAAAATTTTAGATTTTAGATTGGAATTGACAAAAACAATCCAAAATCCAAAATTGTATTACCAATTACCCATTACCAATTACCCATTACTAATTACCCATTACCAATTCTTAGCAAACTTGTAAATAAAGTTAATTTGGCAAAAAATCATGTTTACAGGATTAATTCAAGGATTAGGTAAAATTAAACCCTTATCTAACGATTTGTGGCAGATTACTTTTGTCAGCCACTCGGATGCCATTATGCACGATTTAACTTATGGCGATAGTGTAGCAGTAGATGGCGTATGTCTGACGGTGGAAGAAATTTTAAAAGATGGTTTTATTGCCACTGCTTCACCAGAAACCCTGCGTCGTACCACTTTAGGGAGAGAAGAAACCCAAGCCAGATATGTCAACCTAGAAACGTCGCTGCGAGTGGGGGGTAAGGTAGGAGGTCATTTTGTCATGGGTCATGTAGATGGGATGGGTGAACTCATTTTAGCGGAACAGACAGCGACCTCTTGGGAAATGACTTTTGCAGTACCGGAGGCGATCGCTCGTTATATCGTCCCTAAAGGTAGCATCGCCATCAACGGTATCAGTCTCACTGTAGCCACCTATCAACCCGAACACTCACAGTTTACAGCAGCCGTCATTCCCCTCACATACTCGGAAACAAACCTGAGTTGTTTAAGTTCTGGTAGTTGGGTAAACTTAGAAGCCGATATCCTGGGTAAATACGTGGAAAAATTCATTTCCCCAGGCAAAACACCACATCAAGAGGACATTACACCCGCATTCTTAATAGAACACGGGTATTTATAGGTGACTGGTGATTGGTGATTGGGAAAAATATAACTGATTACCCAGTCCCTAGTCACCTGTCACCTGTCCCCTATCTGGCCTGTGCTGTTCTGTTGTTGTACACCAAGTTATTTAAACCTGCTTGTAACTTCACACCGGGGTCAACAGCAACCCAACCGTTGGGTGTGAGGTGACGGACTTCAAAATGCAGGTGAGGTCCTGTAGAGTTACCAGTGCTACCCACACGACCGATCACCATTCCTGGTTCTACCCACTGACCAGGACTAACTAAGATGTCTGACATATGAGCGTAGAGAGTTTGTTGGGCAGAACTGTGATTAATAATCACGGTTAAACCGTAACCACCAATCCAGTCAGCGGTTTCTACTTGACCTCTAGCCGCTGCTAAAATTGGTGTACCTGTGGGCGCTCCTATATCTGTACCTGCATGGAAACGGCGATCGCCAGTTATAGGATGTATCCGCCAACCAAATAAAGAAGTTACAGGCGCAGCAAAAGATAAGGGAAAAGCTACTCCCGAACTACCACCACGGTAAGCATAAGCAAAGGTGTTACTGTAAGGAACTTGTGGTAAAACCGCTGCCAGGGCAAAGTCATAAGATACATTACTCGGACGTGGTGCTATATTATCCTCTGCCATTGGTGCTGGTAAACTACCAAAGCTGGGGGCGATGGGTGTAGCATTGACGGTTGTAGTTGGGGAAAACTCGCTGGGTTGAGGAATAAACCGATTCGGACGATAGGCGGTTTTTGTAGAACTGCTGGTATTTGTTTGGGCAGTACGCCAACTTTGATTATTATTGACAGCAGTAGCAACCGTTTTTACTACATTGCGGGCTTGTGAGTTAGACTGAGCCGCTACTTGCGGTGTTTTTGGTGTTTTTTCTAAACTAGCGGTTTCACTTTTTTTGATCCAACTAGGTGCTGATTTTTTGGGTGCATCAGCTACGGTAGGGGTATCAGTGGCTTTTTTACCACAAGCACCAGCAGCAATTTCTCTTTTAGAAAAAACTGCTTCACAACCGCTAGACCTTTCTGTAACAACTACAGAACTGGGTGGTTCATAGTTGTTAGTTGCAGTCCCATTGTATTCGGTGGGGTCAATCTGGGTGTTATTGTAATCTTTGGTTTTCCTCGCTGTGGCGCTGCCAGTATCCCCAGCATTATTATTTGCTGGTTTAGCTACTTCTGCGGGTTTCTCAGGTGCTGAGTTAACAGAAGTCTCTGGTTTTTTCACCTGTGACGTTTCCGCTTTCGGTTGAGAAGTTTTAATGATGACAACAGGTTGAGAATTTTCTGCTTTCGGTTGAGACTGTCTCACCGGTTCTACTGTTTGGGAAACTTCTTGATTATTGAGTTTCTTTTTCAGTCTGGCTCTGCGTTCAGCAAAATCTGGTGTTGATTTTACTGCTTCTGGGGCAGCAGTTTCTTTTTTTTCTGTCTCTGCAACTGCTGTCGGTTGGGAACTTTCAATAGTGGGAACAATGTTATCTACTGATGATTCCGTTTGAGCCAACACAAAACCACCACTTAACAGGCTAACACTACTCAACCAAGTCAGGGCTTGGGCTGGTAATGTAGAAGCAAAGCGTTTTGTTGTTAAACTTTGAGTTCGCTTATTATTCAAGCGGTTATGGGCAGATTTATGAGGCTGCGTCATTTTTTCTCTCAGTTGTGTGTAATAAGTTTAAAGAAGATGATGTGCTTAAAAAGTTAAACAGAAATTAAACAGAAATTAAACAGAAATTAACACCGAAGATTAAGAGTAACCCAAACTGATTGTACCGGGTTCTACAGAAATTTCTGCTTTTATCAGTTCTGTCCTATTATATTCAGCCATTTGTAAGCGGAGATTTCCTTCGGGTGTCACCCCAACTACAGTGCCTAAGAGATTATTGACATACACATGATCACCAATGTTTGTCAGTAAATGCAGATAACGAGACAGTAGTATGCTTATTCCTTCGTTGTTTAGACACTCTAGACCGGACTGTATTCCCAGTAAAACTTGAGCAGTGAGCATTTCTAGCCCAGAAATAGCTTGATCATTCTGGGTAGTTTGCCAGGATTTTAAGTTGATGCCAGTTTCTGGTACTGGGTTAGCCCAGTTGATACCTACACCAATCACAGCTTGGGTAATATGCCCTTGAAAAACCCTGGTTTCTGTTAAAATGCCCCCTAGTTTGCGACGATTTAATACTAAATCATTCGGCCATTTTATTCCTACTGTTATGCCACACTTTCGTAAGTGTGAAGCAATTCCCCAAGCACTAGCTAAGGTTAGTTGATAGCTATTGGTGACTTCTAGTTGAGGAGCGATCGCCATTGAAAGGTATAAACCACCCGCAGGAGATAACCATTGTCTTCCCCATTGTCCCCTACCTGCGGTTTGTTGGGTGGCAATCACTACAGATCCTGGTTTTGCTCCTTGGGCGATCAAGTCCCATACCATTTGATTAGTTGACGGGAGACTGTCAAAAATGTGTAGAGAAAATGGTATACATGGTTGCTTACGCCCTAAGTGTAAGAAATTTTCTAAAAGTTGCCGATCAAATTTCACAGTTATTCCCCTAAATCCCGTTGATCAAGTTAGCATTGATTGGCGGTTTTGTATTTTTTGTTTGGGTTTGTTTGAAAATGCACACTTGGCACTGGCACAATTGGGAAGGTCTACCTTACCTGACTTGTAATCTTTTGACACCTTGGCCTCATGGTTTTTTTACCCAGCAGTTTTGGCCACGTCCACCGCAGGAGTTAACACAGGTACTGCAACCAGAAGCTGCTGCTTATCGTTTAAAACAAGTTCACGGTAATACTGTTTTGACTCCCCAAGAGGTAGATGAACATTTAAACAACAGCAATGATGAGTTGGCGTTAGCAGATGGTTTAATCAGTGAAAAACCTTTACAGGCTGTTTGGGTGGCTTCTGCTGATTGTACACCGGTGCTGATTGGGGATGTCAAAATCGGACAGGTAGCGGCTTTACACGCGGGTTGGCGGGGTACAGCAGCGCAGATTGTTCCCCAAGCCATTAAAAAGATGCAATCTCAAGGTAGCAAACTGGAAGATTTACGCATTGCTATGGGTCCTGCGATCGCAGGTGAAGTTTACCAAGTTTCCGTGGAAGTGGCTGCGGAAATTGGAAGCACTATTATACCACATAATGACCCAGAAAAAATAGTTGCTGCTTTACACGATTTACCTGATTCACCTTTATTACCGGATGCAGAACCGGGAAAGGTGCGTTTAGATGTGCGTCGTGTTAATGCTTTGCAGTTAGAGCAGTTGGGGTTTAGTGGAGAACAAATTGCGATCGCTCCTTACTGTACCTATCAATCTTCTGAACACTTCTTTTCTTATCGTCGAGAAAAGGAGAAAAAGGTGCAATGGTCAGGAATTGTTAGTTTATCTTAATTTCCTGTCAGTAGTAACATAATGTTTGATGTGTTACCGTTGTATTGAGCATGGCATTAGCATTTCTATTTAGGGTTTGCTGAAAAAGTTATCTGTGAAAGCTAGGTGACAGGTGACAGGTGACAGGTGCTACCCCACGGTGACAGTTTCAAGAGTTGGATAGGAACGATTTTTTCTTTAAGAGGGTTTTGTGTTACCCTGCTTTCTTCTCTAGTATCTGTCACCTAGTTTATCCCCAAACTATTTGCAAATTCAAAACAAACCCCGGTAAAACATCTTCACCTGATAATTCTTGAGGAAATTCTAATACTTCCACTGGTTTACCAAGACGATAAATTTCCACTTGACGCATTTTACGATTAATCAACCAACCTAATCTTACTTCATTATTGATATACTCCCGCATTTTTTCCTGAGTTTCTTCTAAACTATCACTGGGTGACATTAACTCTAAAACAAAATCGGGTGCGATTGGTGGAAACTTTTCCTGTTCTTCCAGTGTGAGTGCATCCCATCTTGCTTTTTTTATCCAAGCTACATCAGGAGAACGGTTTGCACCATTGGGAAGTTTAAAACAGGTGGAAGAATCAAAACAAACTCCTAGTTTATTTTGACGATTCCAAAAAACAAAATCTGCCGAAATTTCAACATTACGTTTTCCCGTTCCTCCTCCTGTGGGTGACATAATCTGTATTTCTCCTTTTGCATTTCTTTCAAATTTAACTTCAGGATTTTCTCGACACAATTGATAAAATTGATGGTCTGTGAGTTGGATAATAGGATTTAAGTTGACGGTGATCGCTGTCATAATTATCTCTGGGGATATCTCTGGGAATATATATCAACTCGGATCTCAATAATAAATGAACTTGGTATGATTTGGTTATGCTACTTAAGAAAATTTACTTTAAAGCATCCTTTAATAAATCCCTATGCAAAAACGCCCCATTGACTAAAGATTGTATTTTCTCCGATGACAAAGCATTACCATTTTGATAAAAATCTAACCAATTTTTACTAATTAAATCTACATCATCGGGGATATTTTCTAAATCCCATCCAGGTATTTGTAAGTCTTCCATTAATCTGTTTATCTTGGGATCATAACTCAATGCAAAACAACGACAACCTTCACTAGCTGCCATAATTAAACTATGTAGACGCATTCCAATAACCATATCTACACCCTGAAATGCACCTTTTAAAATTTCCGGTGCTTCTAAACAAAGAATCTGACTATTATCTGTTAATTGCAGTTGAATTTTTTCGGCAATTCCTAAATCTTCGCTTTTTTGAAATGGTAATATTAAAATAAAGGCTTGGGTAGCTGTTTGTAACTCCACCAAAGCACGAGTTAAATTTGCTAATCTAGTTTCTGTAAGTTGGGGATGATTTCTTAAAGTAACTGCAATTCTTGGTTTTGGTAAATCTGCTAATTCTGCTACTGACTGCGACTTTAATGCCCAAACTGGATCAGGTGCAAGAATATGTGGTATATTCCAATTTGATAATAAAGCCGAACTAGAGCGATCGCGTACACTGACTTGAATACAACCAGCAAAATTTCGCTTTGCTAACCAGCGAGTTTGCGGACGCAATAAAGGTCCTATTCCCTGTCCCCAAGCTATAGTTTTTAATTTTAGGACTTGAGCGATCGCCATTAATCCGCCATAATAAAAAGGGCTAATGGTACTAGTCACATCCTGCATTAAACTACCACCACCCCAAATGAACGCATCACAGGAACGTAAAGCTTGAATTACCTGTAAAAACGCCATGCGGTTGTAACTTTCCACACCATAACGCCGACTCGTTTCTTCAGGATTTCCAGAAAGCACTACAGGGGTGACATGAGGTGGTAACATTTGCAAAAGTGTAGCTAACAAAGCTTCATCACCACCATTACCTTTGCCGTAATACCCAGATAATAAAACACGCATCTTCAATAATTTTGGATTTTGGATTTTGGATTTTGGATTTTGGATGTTAGATGTTGGACTTAGGCCGTAATCATGGAAAAATAAACCGCAAAGGACGCAAAGGACACAAAGGAAAGAGGGTTTGTGAGGTATTCTACGTAAGTCCTGATATTTTAGATTTTGGATTACCAATTTTTTAAGTGGTTATCTACGACTGACAACTAATAGACAACTAATAACTGATTACTGACTATTATGCACGCCCTTTCGATTCCCACCTGGATTATTCACGTTTCTAGTGTTATTGAATGGATAGCCGCTATTTGGTTAATCTGGAGATACGGTGAACTGACAAAAAACCGTAGTTGGTGGGGATTGTCCTTTGCCATGTTACCAGCTTTAATCAGTGCTATGTGTGCTTGCACTTGGCATTATTTCGACAACCCCGAATCCCTAGAATGGTTAGTCACCCTCCAAGCTACCATGACATTAGTGGGTAATTTTACCCTTTGGGCGGCAGCAGTATGGATTTGGCGTTCTACCAAGTCTGCAACCAAAATTGAAGCAAAAACCATCAAATCAGAACCATGATATCAAAAGAAACCCTCTTTGCCCTTTCCTTGTTTCCCTATTTGGGTTTCTTGTGGTTTATTAGCCGTAGTCCGCAAATGCCACGTTTATCCCTATATGGATTTTACGGTACTTTAGTATTTGTCGGTGTTACCATTCCCGCCGGCATCTATGCCAAAGTTGCTTATGGAGAAGCTTTAGCCAATATAGACTGGTTACATGGAGGCGCTGAAGTATTTTTAACCCTCGCTAATATTTTAGTCGTCTTAGGTTTTCGCCAAGCAGTACAAAATTTAGGGAATAAGGAATAGGTGATAGGTGACAGGGGGAGCGAAGCGATTTTGTGAGATCGGGTTTTAATTCTCAATTAAATTACCTAATTCTCAATAAAAACACATTTTCTGCCGCGATCGCACCCCTAAATAGGGGTTGCTGAGAAAGTCTTTCCGTGAGGGCATAGGAGTCAGGAGTCAGGAGTCAGGAGTCAGGAGGAGATTTGAAAATTTCTTTGCCATCTCTTGAAATCCCAAAAAATGCACACTTTCTCCGGTATACCCTTCAAAACCCTTGCACTAATTTCTGTGTTTATCAGCCTCTAACCTTTGATATATCAAGGTTTTAGGTTTATTCAGCAAACCCTAAATAGGGGTTGCTGAATAAACTGAAAACCACCATGAATAAAGAGTTTGAGGGTGATAACAAAGAACATAGGTGATTAGCACCCGAAATTTAAGCACCTCACAAAATCGCATTCCTCCCTGTGAATACTTATGTGCAGATGATTTTTTTGTCTCTCTACCCCCCTGCATAAGCTGTTACACAGCTAAATTGTATAATGCTAATATTCTGAACTCTTGTGGAACAGGCAAGATGCCTGTTCCACTTATACAAATTAAATGCACAACAGCTTAACTTCTTCTTTTTGTCAAATTTCATGTTAAGAAAGATGTTTATAGGGGGTTAGGGGGGATCTCAATTCCTAACCAAAAATACACCCACTACGCGCAGGAACATTCAAATCAACACTCTGATTATTCCACTTTATTTCCCCATTTCCAAACAATAAATTTTGCAATTTATTTTCTAATTTCCCACCATCAAAACTCACTGTAACCGACTCCTCACCCACATTTACTGCAATCATTAACTCCTCATTTTCCCAAATTCTTATAAACACATACAGCGTACTTTCCGCATAAATAACTTGATAACTTCCCACCCTCAAAGCTTGATATTGATTACGTAAAGAAATTAATTGTTTATGGGTTTTCAAAATTTGCAAATTCCAATTAGCTTCTAAAGGAAAACCACGACGACAATCAGGATCTAAAGCACCTGGTAAACCCACTTCATCACCATAATATATACTAGGCGCTCCCGGAAAAGTCAATAATAACAAAGTTGCTAATTCTAAAGATGCAACATCACCACCTGCAATAGTTATTAATCTCGCTGTATCATGACTTGCTAATAAATTCAGTTGTGTAAGTTGAATTTCCCAAGGATAAAGTGTCAATAAGTCCTCTATTTTCTCCGCATATTCAGCAGCAAATAAAGGTGGAAAAGGTTTATAATCACGTCCCTTTACCATTTCTAAATCTACACGGTTTCCCGCAGTAAAAGCAATAGTTGGACCCGTAAATAAATAATTCATTACACCATCAAATTGTGTTCCATCCAACCACTGACGGGAATCTGTCCACACTTCTCCGACAATATAAGCATCAGAATTTATGGCTTTTACTCGTTGTCTAAATTCTTGCCAAAAACCAGGAGTTTTAATTTCAAAAGGTACATCTAAACGCCAACCATCAATACCAAATTTAATCCAATATTCGGCAATTTCCATAATATATTCCCGCACTTCTGGGTTATCATGATTAAACACCGGTAAAGAACGAATACCCGCCCAACTTTCATAATTTGCAGGTGCATTACCCGTATAAGGTGCAAGTGGCCAACCTTGAATTTTAAACCAATCTACCCAAGGTGAATGAGGTCCATTTTCTAATATGTCGTGAAAAAAGAAAATCCCCCGACTCGCATGATTAAAAACCCCATCCAACACAATTTTAATATTACGTTGATGTGCTGCATCTAGCAATTCTTTAAATGCTGCATTTCCTCCCAATAAAGGATCAACTTGATAATAATCATGGGTGTGATAACGGTGATTACAAGCAGATTGAAAAATGGGAGTAAAGTAAATAGCGTTAACGCCTAAACTTTGAATATAATCTAATTGTTCTAAAATCCCCCATAAATCCCCACCTTTATAACCTTGCAGTGTGGGTAAAGCATCCCAATCTTCCCATTTTGGATCATTTAATAAACGTTTCCGGGGTTGTGTACTTTTAGCGAATCTATCGGGGAAGATTTGGTAGAAAACCGCGTGTTTAACCCAGTCTGGTGTGTGAATCTGCATACTTACTAATAAGTTATGAAATAGTAACTCTCATCCTACAGGAAAACATTATCCCTGATGTTGATTTGAGAAAAAATATTCACATTCACTAAATCTGACGAAACTTAAATAAAAAGTACTGCAGAAACATGGAAAAACTCTCCTAAAGCTTTAGCTTGTGCTTTACTAATGGATCTTTTACCATTAACAATTTCTGAAACTACACCCTTTGAACCGATAACTTCAACTAAATCTGCTTGTTTAAGTCCTCGTGCATCCATCAGATGTAATAGAATTTCTTGAGGAGATGCAGATTCTAAAGGAAATTGGGAATCTTCATACATTTCTACAAGAATAGAAAGCAATTCTAATAGAGAGGTTTCTTCTAGAGAAAGTTCTTTTCCCGATTCCATCAATTTTTCAATAGATGCAATGGCAATATTATACTCTTCTTCAGAAGTAATAACTTTCGGTTGGTATTCTTCCAAAAGAGAACCGTAGGTTTTGCTGTCCAGTGTGATAGTCATACTTCAATTACCTTTTGATTATCAATCAAGGTTAGTAAATTTGCGATCTGGGGAGATAATAAATCCTTTTTTTTAATCCTGACTCCTGACTCCTGACTCCTATTTCCATTTATTAGTTTCATATTCATCATGGGTGAGAAGATATTTGTAATAAATAATCTGAGCTTTAAAGTTAAAACCGACAATTAAACGATAAGATTTAATATTAAAAACTAAAAAATTTTCTACTTGGTCTACAGAACGATTATAACTTTTACGGATGTCCTCTAAGTTTTGCCATTCAGCGTCTTTAACAACCTTACACCATGCTTTAACACCGTTTTGTATATCTTTAGGAAATTTTTTAGCATCTTCTATCACATTTTGTCTTTTAATTAACCTCATAGACTTGGAATAGATGGAATAGTTCTATGTTCACATATTGAGAACAGAAAGTCAACAACTACAATCAGGTGAATTTGTACAGTGCGTAAGTCCTAGTTATATAAATGTTATATACAAGCAGTTAAACAAGCAAAAGCTGAAACAGGTTTACCTAGAGACTCTTTTCCTGTGATCCGTCCATATCATCTACAACAAGTAATAATTGATGATTTTCTACCTGATTAACAAAATCTATCCATTATTAATACATTAGTTCTATTTTACTGGTTTGAACCCAATCTCAAAAATTCTTCCTCAAGATTCTTTGATCCCCCCTTATCAGTTGCCACTGATAGTCCTAAACTGTAGGTGAGAGTTGAAAGGCAGTCTGGAGAAATTTTGTGAAAAAAGTTTTAGCAATCATTCTTGGTGGAGGTGCGGGTACACGACTGTATCCCTTAACCAAACTCCGCGCTAAACCCGCAGTACCCGTAGCTGGGAAATATCGCTTAATAGATATCCCAATCAGTAACTGCATAAATTCAGAAATCTATAAAATCTACGTTCTCACACAATTTAACTCAGCCTCTTTAAATCGCCATATTACCCGTGCTTACAACTTCGGTGGCTTCAGTGATGGGTTTGTAGAAGTGTTAGCAGCACAACAAACTCCAGAAAACCCCAACTGGTTCCAAGGTACAGCCGATGCTGTACGTCAGTATCTCTGGATGTTACAGGAATGGGATGTAGACGAATTTCTGATCCTGTCTGGTGATCACCTTTACCGCATGGATTACCGTCAGTTTATCCAGCGTCATCGGGAAACCAACGCGGATATTACCCTTTCTGTGATTCCCATAGACGATCGCCGCGCCTCCGATTTTGGTTTAATGAAAATTGACAACTCTGGTAGGGTGATTGACTTTAGCGAAAAACCCAAGGGTGACGCTTTAGCCAAAATGCGCGTTGATACAACCATCCTGGGGTTAACCAAAGAACAAGCTGAATTACAACCATATATCGCCTCAATGGGCATATATGTGTTCAAAAAAGATGTTTTAATCAAACTGCTGAAAGAATCTTTAGAACGGACTGATTTCGGTAAAGAAATTATTCCTGATGCCGCTAAAGATCATAATGTTCAGGCATACTTATTTGATGATTACTGGGAAGACATCGGAACAATAGAAGCATTTTACAACGCCAATTTAGCCCTGACTAAGCAGCCTCTTCCACCCTTTAGCTTCTACGATGAAGCAGCACCAATTTACACCCGCGCTCGTTACTTACCACCTTCTAAATTATTGAATTGCAATATTACAGAATCAATGATTGGTGAAGGTTGTATTTTGAAACACTGCCGGATTCAACATTCAGTTTTGGGAGTGCGATCGCGGATTGAATCAGGTTCTGTAATTGAAGAAACCCTGATTATGGGTTCAGACTATTACCAACCATCGGTAGAACGTCAATGTAGTATAGAACAAGGTGATATTCCCGTTGGTATTGGTACAGATACCATTATTCGCCGAGCCATCATTGATAAAAATGCCCGCATTGGTCATAATGTGAAAATTATCAACAAGGATAACGTCCAAGAAGCTGAACGGGAAAAACAAGGATTTTATATCCGTAGTGGGATTGTAGTTGTTCTCAAAAATGCCGTGATTCCTGATGGAACAGTTATTTAGTCTGGTGATTGGTGATTGGTGATTGGTGATTGGTGACTGGTGACTGGGAAAATACAAATAATTTAATTTCTCCCCATCTCCCCATCTCCCCATCTACCCATCTTCCCTATTCCCAATGACTAAACTACTTTTACTAATTGGTCTTCCTGGTAGCGGTAAATCAACATTGGCTGCACAATTACTAACAGAATGCCCTCAGATGCAACTCATTTCTACAGATGCTATCCGGGGGCAGCTTTTTGGTTCTCAAGCCACTCAAGGTCCTTGGTTTTTGATTTGGCAAGAAGTTGAAAGACAGTTTCAACAAGCCACTATTGCCAATATACCCACCATTTTTGATGCTACTAACGCCCAAAGAAGAAATCGCCGGGAAGTTATAGAATTAGCCCGTCACACTGGTTTTACTCACATTACTGGTATATGGGTAAGAACTCCCGTTTGGTTATGTTTAACACGCAATAAAAAACGCGATCGCCAAGTTCCAGAAGACGTTATTTTGCGAATGCACCGCCAACTTTGGGATGCTCCCCCCAGCTTAGATGAAGGACTAGACGACATAATTTATAAGTAAGGTGGGGTGATTGGTGACTGGTGACTGGTGATTGGTGACTGGGTATTGGGCATTGGTAAAAATCTTTTCTCCCCCTGCTC
>NZ_JACJUZ010000102.1:0-13487 GCF_014299995.1 Sphaerospermopsis sp. LEGE 00249
TGTCTTTGACAATCTTGGGAAATGAATTTATAATCATGATCAAATCAATATTTTGATATAGCTTGCTCAAATTTTAATATATTTTGGGCTATTTTTATCACAGATTTCTTAACATTCAACACTTCTGGTTTAAAGGGATTATTAGAAGTTGGTTGTGTTTGCGGAGGTTGGGGGTTAGTAACGACAACAGTTTTTTGAGGAATGGGATTATTTAATGCTGCTAAAACATCTGTTGCTGAATGATAACGTTTTTTAGGAATATCTTGCAACATAGTTTCTAAAACATCAGTTAATTCCTGACTTAAAGAAACATACTTTTGCCATTGCCATTCCATATTTATCGTATCAAATAAAGAATCAGAACCATCAATTTTTTGAAAATGTCCCGTTAATAATCTGACACAAGTTACAGCTAAACTATAAATATCACTACTTGGGTAAACCATCCCCCTAAATTGTTCTGGTGGTGCATATCCAGGAGTTCCGGTAATAGTTCCCACTCTAGTTAAAATACTACCACTTGTTTCTTTAGAAACGCCAAAATCAATCAGGAATAATTTACCGGTTTTGCTTCTAATAATGTTTTCTGGTTTGATATCTCGATGAATTACCTTATTGTCATGGATAAATTGCAAAACAGGCAATAACTCTGTTAAGATAATTCTGATTTGTGGTTCGTTTAATTTACCTTGAGTGTCTAACTCTTGCAGTAAATTTTGCCCATCAATAAATTCCTGAATTAAATACAGTCTACCATCTTGGGGAAAGAAAGCGAGTAAATCAGGAATTTGCGGATGTTTACCTAATTCTTGCAGTCGTTGAGCTTCTTGTTGAAATAATTCCGTCGCTTTTTGTAAAGATGAACTTCCTGCTTGTTGGGGTAAAAATTGTTTGATGACGCAGGGTGTATTTAATCTTTTGATATCTACAGCTTGAAAAGTTCTACCAAAACCACCTTCAGCGAGAAATTTTAAAGGGAGATAACGATCATCTAAAATTATTTTACCCCCACAACGTTCACAAAAATTAGTACCTTGGGGATTTTGGTAAAGACAGTCAGGATTGATACATTGACTCATGGTAGTTGCTGGGTATATCTAGCCATGATTATACTATACCACCGTCAGCATTAGGATATCCAGGATTTAAGGATTTTCAGGATGATAGTGTTTAATGGTTGGTGGTGATTTGCTGATTTGAGAATTTGTTTGAATCAGGATATCCAGGATTTAAGGATTTTCAGGATGGTATGAATATTTATGATGTTGATAGTTGAAAAGTCTATATATAAAGTCTATATATATGGGCGCACTTTTTTCCACCTATAACATAAGAATAAAACAATTTGGGGATTTTGTCAAGTGTTGATTTGATGATTTTTCTGCATCAGGATGTAATTGGTTGATGAATATCTGTGATATATTTATATTATTGATTATTGAGATCATGGAAATTATTTAATCTTGAAAGATCGTTAAATTGATAATCCATAAATTGATAATCCATTAAATCCTGTAAATCCTTAAATCCTGGACATCCTGATTCAGACAAAAAAATCAAACATCAAAATCAAGATATTCAATTACTCATGATTGTCTCTCCAATTTTCCCACATATAAGTTAGCTCACCTACTGTTATGATAGTAAGTTGTTACACAGCTAAATTGTATAATCCTAATGTTCTCAACTCTTGTTTAACAGGCAAGATGCCTGTTCCACTTATACAAATTAAATGCACAACAGCTTAGTAGCTATATTTGTTTCTCCCACTTCCTTAAAAGGATGTACAAGATGTTGATGTTGATGAATTAAAAATTAAAACTCTGTTTAATTATCAATTATCAATTATCAATTATCAATTATCAATTTCCATAAAGGATGACTCGGTCCTTGTTGACGAATCTTAAAAACCTGCTGTTCTAAACGTTGCTTTTCCGGTTGTGGTAAACCGATCAAAATATTGCGACTTTGCCAAACTAAAACAGAAACCGTCATCCCAATACAAAAAGCTAAACCCACAGTAGCAAATGGATGAAAAGCCAGAGCATATCGCACAGCTACCCAGGTAAAATATTGTTGCCACAAGGTAAACTCAGTGCGTAAATTCCACAGACACACAGGAGCAATAATCACCCATAAACAACAAACAAATAACCACCTGCCATATACTGTTAGCTGGTATAATTTATGTACTTGCTTGATAAAAGCAACATCAGAATTTTCTAGGTTTGAGTAATTAATTGTTGGTTCTTCTTGTGAGTCCATAAGTTATTGACACTCTTTGATCTCCTGACTCCTGTACGGGCGTTCGCGAAGCGTGCTGGAAGCATCAGCATTCGGGTGATTAATTATCGATTTTTCCCCAATATTTTTATCCGAATGCTTCGCCCCTACTGACTCCTTAATCAACAGATGTATTAATTTTATCTATTGTATATTCATTGCGTTCTCGCCACCATGTTAACAAGGTACTAGCAATGAAAATACTAGAATAAGCCCCGGCGATAAAACCAATAATTAAAGCCAGAGAAAAATATTTCAAAGTTTCCCCACCAAACAAAAAAATAGCAAACAAAGACAACATAGTTGTTAAGCTAGTGTTGATTGATCTGCTTAACGTTTGATTAACAGCATCATCAACAATTTCTGCTATTGGTGTTTGGGGATGATTTTTAATATTTTCTCGGATGCGGTCATAAATTACCACTGTATCATTAACAGAGAATCCTGTAATAGTCAGTAAGGCAACAATAAAGAGACTATCTACTTCTGCACCTAAAACCAAACCCAAAATTGAGAATATTCCTACCGTCACCAAGAGATCGTGAAATGTGGCAACGATCGCAAACAAAGCATAATCCCACTGGAAACGGAAACTCAAATAAACAACAATACCCAAAAAGGAAACTGCTAAAGCTATAACTCCAGTCCTAAAAAGTTCTCTTCCTAATGTGGGACCTACAGAGTCAATTTGGTTTTTTTGCGGGTCAAAAGCACCAATTTTTGCACTTAAAGCGGTTTGTAAATTGGTGCGCTGGTCAGTTTCTAGGTTTTTTGTACGGATAGTGATGCCATTTTTCTGACCATTTTCAGAGATTAATTGAATACTACTATCTCCTAGTCCCTGCTCTTTGGCAACTTCCCGCACCACATTAATATCTATTGGTTGATCACAGTTACCAGGTTGGCTACAATCTCTCACCAATTGTAACCGCGTACCACCAATAAAGTCTAACCCAGGACGCAGGGGTGCTTTAATGTTGGGATTTTGCCAAGATATCACCATTGAGATGATACCACTGAGAATGACGGCTGCGGAAATAGCCCACCACAGCGATCGCGCTTTATTAATATGTAATGTCATCTAGCCACCTCTGTCTTATTTGCTGCTGTCAAGTTAGGACAGTAAAGTTCTGTTTTCCGCCAAGCGGGAATGGAAATAGCTATAAACATCAAGGTACGACTACAGGTAATGGCAGTAAACATACTCACAGCTACCCCTAAAGCTAAGGTGAGGGCGAAACCTTTGACTAACCCAGAACCCAAGTAAAACAGAGCCGCGCAAGCAATCCAGGTAGTAACATTACTATCTAAAATACTGGAAAATGCCCGATAAAAACCAGATTCTACAGAACGATATAAAGATTTACCTGCGCGTAATTCTTCCCTTGTGCGTTCAAAAATCAGTACGTTAGCATCTACCGCCATACCAATACTGAGGATAAATCCAGCAATTCCTGGTAAGGTGAGGGTGACACCGAGTAAGCAAAAAGTAGCCCAGGTTAAAAGAGAGTAAATCACTAGGGATACATCGGCAATCAATCCTGGTAGTCTATAGTACACAACCATAAAGATTAAGACTAAAATCAGACCACCGATACCGGCGTAAATGCTGCTTTGAATACTATCTTGACCCAAAGTCGCACCTACTGTTCTTCTTTCAGCAATTTCTACAGGTACAGGTAACGCGCCTCCTCGTAACTGTACCCCTAAGTTATTCGCTTCTTCTGCTTGGAATCGTCCTGTAATGATAGCAGAACCGCCTGTGATCCCAGTGGCGGCAAATTCTACGCCTACTGTGGGAGAACTAATTAATTCATTATCCAGAAAAATACCGATAGCGCGACCTGTTCCTGCTAACTTTCTAGTCAAGTCTGCAAAAAGTTCACCACCCTTGGTATCGAAGCGCAGGACAACATTCCAATTATTACCTTGGGTGGGTTCACCGTAGGCATCTTTGAGGTATTTACCAGTTAATGGTGGATCAGTGCTGGCAAATAATTCGGCGATGGACTGCTGATTTTTCTTGATATCTTCTTGATTTTTAGCAATAGCATCTGCATCATTGCTTGTTCTTAATTCTTCTTGCTTATTTTTCAGTTCTGTTTCTGATACTCTAAAGGCCAGTAGTTGAGTTTCTGTATCGGGCTTTTGTAACCGAAATTCTAACTGTGCTGTACCCCCCAGTACCTTTTCTGCCTGTTCTGGGTCATTTACCCCAGGTAACTGCACTAAAATTTTATCAGTACCTACTGTTTGAATTACTGGTTCAGAAACGCCAAGACCGTTAATACGACCTTCAACTACTTTCTGCACAGCTTCTAGTTCTCGTTCCGTGATTTCTTTGATTTCCTCGGTTGTTTTCACCTGAATAGTAAGCTGTGATCCTCCCCGCAGGTCTAACCCCAAGGGTACAGGAATTGTGGCAATCACCGTAATTGCGGCGATTACCAACACTATAATTAACGCTAGTAGCGATCGCTGTTTTTCCATACCATCACTCACAACTGACAAAGGCTATGATAACTTTCTTTTTGTCAGGTTTGAGTAGAAGATGAGGGAATAATTGACAATTGACAATTGACAATTGACAATTATCAATTATCAATTATCAATTTTCCTACACTCGCAAAGCCATCATTTTCTGTACAGCTTCGACAATTTGCTCTGGTTGCACAATAGTCAACCTTTCTAAGTTACCGTTGTAAGGTGTGGGAATATCTTGGGAAGACAACCGCAGTACAGGCGCATCTAATTCATCAAATAACCTGTCATTAATGGATGCGGTTAATTCTGCACCTATACCCCCAGTTCTCATACACTCTTCCACAACTATTACACGGTGGGTTTTCCGTATTGAAGCGCCAATAGTATCAAAATCTAAAGGTTTCAGGGATATTAAATCAATAACTTCTGGATCATATCCTTGTTTTTCCAAGGTTTTCACCGCTTGCAGGACATGATACCGCATCCGCGAATAGGTAAGGATGGTAACATCTTTCCCAGAACGTACTACTTCCGCTTTATCCAGTGGGAGTACATATTCTTCTTCGGGTAGATTTTCTTTTAAGTTGTAAAGTAAAACGTGTTCAAAAAATAACACTGGGTTATCATCGCGGATCGCTGCTTTTAGTAACCCTTTAGCATTGTAAGGTGTGGAACAAGCGACAATTTTTAAACCGGGAACTGCTTGGAAATATGCTTCTAGTCTTTGGGAGTGTTCTGCACCTAGCTGTCTTCCCACACCACCAGGACCACGGATGACCATGGGAATTTTAAAGTTACCGCCGGAAGTGTAACGCAACATTCCCGCATTGTTAGAAATTTGGTTGAAAGCGAGGAGCAAAAAGCCCATGTTCATCCCTTCAATGATCGGTCTTAACCCTGTCATTGCTGCTCCCACTGCCAAACCTGTAAAGCTATTTTCCGCAATAGGGGTATCTAATACTCGCAGATCACCATACTTTTTGCATAGGTCTTTGGTGACTTTATAAGAACCGCCGTAGTGTCCTACATCTTCACCTAAAACAAATACGCTAGAGTCGCGGGACATTTCTTCGTCAATAGCTTCCCGTAGAGCGTTAAAAAATAGTGTTTCTGCCATTTAGACCTTTATCACAATTTAATGTTTTTAAATTTTATCGTGCCTCCGTCCTTAATAACGTCAGCGATCGCACTCTTATTAGTAATGGGTAATGGGTAATGGGTTATTCACCCTCCCAATCACCAGTCACCAATCACCAGTCACCAGTCACCAGTCACCTATTCCTTGACGATTTCATACAAGTCTTCAATCATAACATCAAATATCCGTGCCAACTTGTGAAGAGAAGTAACATCCACCGAAGCTAACCCCGGAGACTTCGCATAATTTTTCAGTGTGGTGTATGCTATTCCTGAACGGTCAGAAACTTCTTTGAGTGTCCAACCCTTCTCCGCTGCAAATTCTTTAACCCGCAACCTCACCAAACCCATACTTGACAAAAGCCTAATTATAGTCCATTATAGTTATAACATAAAAAGCGATCGCCCCTAGTCTACCAAACGAAAGAGCGATCGGCAATCATAATCATAAATTTCTGCCTCTAGGCATTAATCCTAAAGGAAAAACCTAAAACCATGATAACACTAGAAACCACAAAATCCAACTACGTCAATCCTTTATTTAAGTTTGTCACCAAAGAAGCGATCGCCCTATTATTGAAAATACCCGTAGAGCAAATCAGAAAGATTCGCTGTTGGCCGCACGTCATCCTGGTAGTTTCTGAACATTTAGTCAGATTTGTGAGTTATGCCGACTTACCACCGATTTTAGAAGCAGAACCGCCCACAGATAAGGATATTCTCACTTGGCGCAGACGTTGGCGCAAACTCAAAACCTATAAAGCACCCAACTCTTGGAAAGAATTTTATACTTTACAGTTACGTCAATCTACTAATAAAGGCACTTTACAAGCTTGGTGGGGACTGGTTAACACGATTAAGTTTGCATTATCCCATAATGCTGTACAGACAATAAAAAGCGTTTTTCAAGAAATTGAATATTTAATGGCTGTTTCTGTAAGCGGATAAGCTTGTTAATTGATAAAAATTACGCATCATGTATGGAATAACGAACCGCAGAGAACACAGAGGAATAAGAGTTTAATAGGTTTTTTGTGTCAGTCCTGTTAAAATAAGATTGAATTTTTAATTGTAGTATAAGTGACAGAAGAAACCAGAAATGAAGTTAATTGGCAAGATATTGTACAATTTAACAAATTAGATCAGCGTGTTGCTATAGCTAATGATATTTTCCCCAATCTCATTGGTGTAAATGAAGGATATATTGAATGGTGTCCCGATAATGACCCACCAACCCATTTAGAAACTTTACTTTGGTGGTGGGTTGTTCGTCCTGACTTGGGAGCAGCAATAGCTAGTGAAGCACCTCAAGAACTAAAAGAAATTATCAGTCGATACATCCTCAATTTATAAATAATTGTCAGAATCAGGTGGTTATCGAGTTTCGACTACGCTCAGTTTCGACTACGCTCAGTTTCGACTACGCTCATGCCAACCTAAACAATATGACTAGCAACTTGGGTTATCTGAATTATTATAATTTTGACCTTATCGCCCGTTGCAGTCGGCGGCACTTTTATTAATAGCTAAAATCTCACGCCCAAACACAAAAACACTCAAAAAACTCTCTGCGTCTCTGCGTCTCTGCGTGAGACTAATTTAACCTATTACAACCACCGAGCCGCATCTTTAGCGTGATAAGTTAAAATCAAATCAGCACCAGCCCGTTTAAACCCAGTCAAAGTTTCCATCACCACACGCTGCTCATCAATCCAACCATTCAAAGCAGCAGCTTTGACCATAGAATATTCACCAGAAACATTATAAGCAGCCACAGGTAAATTACTTGCTTGCTTCACTTGCCAGATAATGTCCATATATGCCAAAGCTGGTTTTACCATCAGCATATCAGCACCTTCGGCAATATCCAACTCAATTTCTTTGATCGCTTCACGGGAGTTACCGGGGTCCATTTGGTAAGTGCGGCGATCGCCAAACTGCGGTGTGGAGTCTGCGGCATCCCGGAATGGTCCATAATAAGCAGAGGCATATTTAGCAGCATAGGACATGATAGGGATATCTTGAAAACCCGCTTCATCCAAACCTGCGCGAATAGCTTGCACAAAACCATCCATCATACCCGAAGGTGCGATAATATCTGCACCAGCTTGAGCTTGAGAAACTGCGGTTTTCTTCAATAATTCCAAAGTCGGATCATTTAACACTCTACCAGTTAAATCACCAGTTGTTAAATAACCACAATGTCCATGATTTGTATATTCACATAAACAAGTGTCATTGATAACAATTAAATCAGGAACTGCTGCTTTAACTGCGGTGGTTGCTTTTTGGACAATACCACAATCATGCCATGCCCCCGTAGCATCAACATCTTTATCTTCAGGTATTCCAAATAAGATAATAGCGGGAATACCTAAATCATAAACTTCCTTTGCTTCTTCAACAATTTTATCTATGGAAAGCTGATAAACTCCTGGCATAGATTTTACTTCATTAGCAATACCTTCACCGGGAACAGCAAACAAAGGATATATTAAATCATTGGTTGTTAAAACGGTTTCACGTACCATGCGACGTAGTTGGGGATGGGTACGTAAACGACGAGGGCGATGGGTGGGGAACATAGATTTTATATCAAGAAAAACGCGATGGACATCAAAAGAAGCGTCACAAAAGCAGTGCTTTACCTTGTGACTTTCAGCCAAACTAGAAACAGTGCTTAACTGTCTTTGCCCTACTGTTGATGAAGCTGTGGGGCAATTTTGTATTTTACAGCTTTGTTGACACTTTCCGGGAAGGAATTGGGGAAAATAATTTGAAACAAAGGAGTCGTAGGGGCGTTCGCGAAGCGTGCTGGAAGCATCAGCATTCGGCCGACAAAATATCAATTTTATGAAAAGGGTATTTTCCTGTAAGGGCGAAGCATTCGGGCGATAAATTATCAATTTTGATCACAGGTTATTTTCCGAATGCTTCGCCCCTACTTCGCCCGTACAGTAGTCAGGAGTCAGAATAAAATATATGTATCTGAAAGATGGAAATACAAAGAATAAAAGGAAACAGATACAAATAAAATTCTCGAAGTTATAATTTCTGAATCCTTGCTCTTAGCTGATGACTGATTACTGATAGCTGATTACTGATAGCTGATTACTTATCATGAAATAAATACCTAATGAAAAGGATGATTAAAAAACTCGGAAGATGAATGGATAACGGAAGGGTGTATCAGGATTACCAAAAACTTTGATGATAGCAAAAATTGTTAATCCCCAATGTATCACATATCCTAAACCTGCGAGTGGTAGTAATATTATCAATGGTAACACTAACCAACCAAGTAGAAAAAATAAAGCTCCTAAAATTGCGCCATAAAACCAAACATTGAAATGGAAGTTGATAGATTCTTTGGCGTTGTCTTTAACAACTGGGTCATCAGAGATAATTAATAAAGCTATGGGTAAACCAACGGAAACAACTGTGGTGCTGAAAAAAATCGCACCGTGAGATAAGGCTGATAATAATTTGCGTTTATCGGTATCGTATATATCGTACATTTTTTTATCCTCATGGATTTCGGTTATTTATTATATCATATTTTGTGAAATTTTGATAAATCAGGATTTTTGATTTTGTCTGAATCAGGATAACCAGGATTTGAGGATGTACGGGATGGTAATTTTTAGATGGTTTGTTTGGTGTTTAAAGTTGTATTTGTCTGAATCAGGATAACCAGGATTTGAGGATGTACGGGATGGTAATTTTTAGATGGTTTGTTTGGTGTTTAAAGTTGTATTTGTCTGAATCAGGATTTCCAGGATTTTAGGATTTTCAGGATGGTAATTTTTAGATGGTTTGTTTGGTGTTTAAAGTTGTATTTGTCTGAATCAGGATTTCCAGGATTTTAGGATGTACAGGATGTTATTTATAGATTTTCTGTTGGTGTTTAAAGTTGTATTTGTCTGAATCAGGATTTCCAGGATTTTAGGATGTACAGGATGGTAATTTATAGATTTTCTGTTGGTGTTTAAAGTTGTATTTTTCTGAATCAGGATAACCAGGATTTGAGGATGTACGGGATGTGATTGAGAGATTTTCTGTTGGTGTTTAAAGTTGTATTTTTCTGAATCAGGATAACCAGGATTTTAGGATGTACGGGATGGTAATTTTTAGATGGCTTATAAACATTCAAAAACAATCATTCAATAACATCATCAAAAAATCCCAACTTCCCAACAAACAATCATCCAAAAACATCCTGAAAATCCCAACTTCCCAACAAACAATCATTCAAAAACATCCTGAAAATCCTCTAATCCTGGACATCCTGATTCAGACAAAAAATCCCCAACTTCCCAACAAACAATCATCCAAAAACATCCTGTAAATCCCCAACTTCCCAACAAACAATCATTCAAAAACATCCTGAAAATCCTCTAATCCTGGACATCCTGATTCAGACAAAAAATCCCCAACTTCCCAACAAACAATCATCCAAAAACATCCTGAAAATCTTCTAATCCTGGACATTATCTCGACTTACTTCGACACCGCCCTTCGACACCGCTCAGGACAGGCTCAGGACAGGCTCAGGACAGGCTCAGTACAAGTCGCTCAGTACAAGTCGCGGTAGTTGAGCGTAGTCGAAACTCGATAACCACCTGATTCAGACAAAAAATTCTGATTCCAACTACTTAATTGTATCATATAATTATGATAAAATTATACAACTCTTTCATCCCATCATCATCCCACTCTTGAAAATATGATAATCTGGCAACCAGGACAACAAATCAAGAACGGTAGATTTATCATTCAAAGCATTTTAGGTACTGGTGGTTTTGGTATTACCTACAAAGCTTTTTATGGATGTTCTGGAAAATGATCCTGTACCAATTTTACAACGTAATGCCAATATTCCCAAGCAATTAGCAGCAGTAATAGATTTAGCTTTAACTGAAAAACCGCAAATCCATTTTCAAAGTGCTGCAAAGTTTAAGGAAGCACTCATGAATGTAATTCTGTAAATCCTTAAATTCTGGATATCCTGATTCTGACAACGTAGACATTCAGATATAATATAATAGACTTCTCCAGAAAAGAAATTATGGCTTATTTATGGGGGCAGGTCGAAGCATTTGGGATATCTAGATGTCTGATTTTTCCGTCAAATTATCGCCCAAATGCTTCGCCCCTACAATATATTAAAAATCAATACATTCTATTTTGGAGAGGTCTATTGGTTTAGCTAATCCTTCTGCAATTTCTCTTTTAGCACGTTGAGCAGATGCAATTAATTTTTGTTGACTTTTTTAAATGAATTATCCCATTTTAATTCATCTTGTAAATCTGCTAAATATTCTCTCAAATGTTCTGCAACTCTGTCTTGTACATCTTCAGATAAAGATTCCATCATTTTGATGACAGTGGTAATTGCTGGAGATGACATAATAGAATTTCCTTTACAACTTTACCAGTCTATTCTACTCAAAATCTCCCCATCCAGATGCTGATAGTACAGATAATATAGAATATTACAAACTCACATCCTGAAAATCCTTAAATCCTGGAAATCCTGATTCTGACCAATAAAATAATCTGGGAAATCTTCAACAAGACCCTATATGCGCCTACATTTTCCCACTATAATAAAATCATACTGAAAACTCCCCAATTTGTCAACTACCTCACCCATGAATTTTTGAATTATCTGAATTAATTGATTGATTCACCGATGAAAATGAATAGAATAGACAAATATGTTTCCTTAGTCCTGAAAAAGATTACATTTAATTAAGTAAGGTAAAAAACAAATTACAAATTATGGCTACTGAACTGATTGAAGAACTAGGTGAAGCGGTGGAACTGCGTCGCAATTTTGCGATTATTTCTCACCCTGATGCTGGTAAAACTACGTTAACTGAAAAATTATTATTATACGGGGGTGCTATCCATGAAGCAGGAGCGGTAAAAGCTCGAAGAGACCAGCGCAAAGTCACTTCTGACTGGATGGCAATGGAACAACAACGGGGTATTTCTATTACCTCTACTGTTTTACAATTTGTCTATAACAATTGTCAAATTAATTTACTTGATACCCCTGGACACCAAGATTTTAGTGAGGACACTTATAGAACTTTAGCAGCAGCCGATAACGCGGTGATGCTGATTGATGCGGCTAAAGGGTTAGAACCTCAAACCCGGAAACTGTTTGAAGTGTGTAAAATGAGGGGTATTCCCATTTTCACCTTTGTGAATAAACTCGACCGTCCGGGAAGAGAACCTTTAGAACTGCTAGATGAGATTGAACAAGAATTGGGATTACAAACATACTCGGTAAACTGGCCGATAGGAATGGGCGATCGCTTTAAAGGCGTATTTGACCGCCACCAAAAGCAAATCCATTTATTTGAACGTAGCGCCCACGGTAGTAAAGAAGCCCGTGATACTATAGTTGATTTAGGTGATAGCAGGATTGAACAACTTTTAGAACAAGAACTTTACCATCAACTTAAAGATGAGTTAGAACTATTAGAAGGAGCCGGTGGGGAACTAGATTTAGATTTAGTGCATCAAGGAAAAATGACTCCTGTGTTTTTTGGGAGCGCCATGACTAACTTTGGGGTCGAGTTATTCCTCAAATACTTCTTGGACTACGCCCTCAAACCCGGTACACATCACAGCACCGCTGGCGAAATTCCCCCAACTTACCCAGAGTTTACAGGATTTGTCTTCAAACTCCAAGCTAACATGGATCCCAAACATAGAGATAGAGTCGCTTTTGTCCGGGTCTGCACAGGTAAGTTTGAAAAAGATATGACAGTGAACCACGCCCGCACAGGTAAAGCTGTCCGTCTGTCTCGACCGCAAAAACTTTTTGCCCAAGAGAGAGAGTCTATTGATGTCGCTTATGCTGGGGATGTAATAGGTTTAAATAACCCTGGCGTTTTTGCCATTGGTGACACAATTTACACAGGGCAAAAACTGGAATATGAGGGAATTCCTTATTTTTCACCAGAACTGTTTGCGACTTTAAGAAACCCCAACCCCTCAAAATTTAAGCAATTTCAAAAAGGTGTTTCTGAACTAAGAGAAGAAGGTGCTGTACAAATTATGTACTCGACTGATGAAGCTAAACGCGATCCAATTTTGGCAGCAGTTGGTCAGTTGCAATTTGAAGTTGTGCAGTTCCGTTTACAAAATGAATATGGTGTAGAAACTATTCTTGATTTATTACCATATAGTGTGGCTCGCTGGGTTGAAGGTGGTTGGGAAGCTTTGGAAAAAGTGGGGCGTGTATTTAACACTACGACAGTCAAAGATAGTATGGGAAGACCAGTTTTATTATTCCGTAATGAATGGAATTGTCAACAATTACAGGGCGACCATCCAGAGTTAAAATTAAGTGCGATCGCTCCAGTGTTTTCTAGTCAACAACCAGTAGAAAAATAAACTATTAAAAGGGAATTGGTGATTGGTAATTGGTAATTGGGAATTGGTGATTGGTGATTGGTAATTGGTGATTGGTAATTGGTAATTGGTAATTGGGAAAATAAAATTGATTACCCAGTCCCCAGTCCCCAGTCACCAGTCCCCAGTCCCCAGTCCCCAGTCCCCAGTCA
>NZ_JACJUZ010000103.1:0-13350 GCF_014299995.1 Sphaerospermopsis sp. LEGE 00249
TAGGGGAGGGCATCCCCGAAGTCACGCTACAGGAGTTGGGATCTCTGTTCTGGTTGGCGAAAACCTGCTAGAGCAAATTCTGACGTAGAATGTAGAATCTCCGCGGCTTTAGCCCGGAGAGTGTCAATCTTCTGAGAGGTTGTTTGAAAAGTATTAGATGAAACCGATAATCTCTAGAAACCTAACCTCTCCGAAAAAGATGTAGGGACAATTCATGAATTGTCCCTACGAATGAGTTTCAGGTTACCCCTATGTAGGGTTTACTGAATAAACCTAAAACCTTGATATATCACAGGTTAGAGGCTGATAAACACAGAAATTAGTGCAAGGGTTTTGAAGGGTATACCGGAAAAAGTGTGCATTTTTGGGGATTTCAAGAGATGGCAAAGAAATTTTCCAATCTCCTCCTGACTCCTGACTCCTGACTCCTGACTCCTGACTCCTATGCCCTCACGGAAAGACTTTCTCAGCAACCCCTATGTAATTTTCGGAGATGTATAATGTGTTAACCGGCGCTGGCGTTAACTGTATTAACTGTATTAACTGTATTAACTGTATTAGCTGCTGCCATCGCTTTTTTAGATGCTTCCGTCGCCCCCATGCGAATCTCAGAAGTGAAAGAAGCCATACTAAAACCACCAAACCGCTTGAGGACACTTACCCGCATCCGCAGATTAGGACTAGCAAACCACAGTCTTTCCTCAGACCACATGGTTTCATACTCAGTAATTAAAGTTAAAGCACCATCATCACCCATTTTGTAAGTTCCTGCTACGGGTGCTTTTTCTGCATAACCCATTTCTCGCAGTAACTTACCTTCTCCGGGTTTATCTGCATCAGGTACGGTAACTAAAACCGTAGAACCTTCGTGTTTTTCTTCATCCCATTCCATTGTTCCCTTCCAGGTAACTCTTGCACCACAGGAAGCTGTACTGGGATGAACTTCATACTGTTCACACAGTTTGATCACTTCTGGATGATCTGCGGCCAGCATTTCAATCACGATGTCTGATTTACCATCTTCTGATTGCTTAAAGGCCAAATGGTGACTTGTACGGTGAGAGAACCATTTCCCAGCACTTAGCTCAAAAAACTCTTCAATATTCATGAATCGAATTATCCTGGCTCAAAATACAAACAATCCCACTTTTATTATTAAACGTTAACAGGAAGCGTTGCCTAAACTTGATTTTCTATTTCTTTTAGTCTCTTGAGGGAAATCGTCGCAGCTTGGGCAACATGAGGATGACTATCTTTTTCTAAGTATTTCAAGGCTGAAACACTCTTGGCAGTAGGGAGATTACCCAAAGCTTCTGCTAGACGTTGCCGCACTAACCAATCTTCGGCTTGGGCAAAGCGCAGGATGTGATCTACAGATTCAATAGATTTAATTTCTCCCAAAGCTGAAATAGCAGCTTGTTGGATGACTACTTCTTGGCTATTCAGTGCTTGAATTAAAATATCATGGGCGCGGGAGTCTTTAATATTACCTAACGCCACAGCAGCACTAAATCTAACTAACCAATCTGTATCTTCATAAAATGCCCGTGATAGTGCCTCAACTGCTCTATTATCACCCAAATAACCCAAAGCACCGGCAGCGTCAGCACGGATACCATAATCTGGGTCAGTTTCCAAAATCCGCACCAGGATAGGATAACATTCTGGAGTTTGTTTGATACCTAAAGCAAATACAGCCATTGAGCGCAGTTGCAGAGATTCATCATCCAATACTTTTTTAATCAAAGGTACAGCATCTTCTGAGGGAATATCGCGGAGGTTGGCAAGGGCTACCATGCGATCGCGCAAATTTGGACTTTCTAACTGAGTAGAAATTATCTCTAAGTTGGGAGCAGTCATTTATATGAAATCACTATTTTTACCTATCTTTACTTTAACTTAATCAACCAAATCTACCCCAAGTCTTATGTTTGTCTACAAAAATAGCCGTTATATGTAAAATATAAACTGTATCTTAGGTATGAAGAGAATACTGAAGGCTAAACGTAGGGTTATAAGGAACGACTGTTGGAAACAGCGTTTAACCTTCAGGAGAAAAACAATGGTTCAACTCAGCGAACGTCCTGGCGTAAAAAAAATCTCTAGCTCACAAGATAAATTCATTTACGAAATTGGTGCGATGTATGATGCTGAACATCGCTTTTTAGAAGCTCAACAGATGATGTGGCAATGTTGTCAAAACAATCAATTGAAGTCCTTAATTGAGACACACATCCGCGAAACTGAGCAACAAATTAGAAATTTAGAGCAAGTTTTCACCACTCTGGGACAACAACCACAACGAGTTACTTGTGATGCTGCTGCTGGTGTGATCAGTGACGGTCAAAAATTCATGCTTTTGGCTGCTGACAGTCCAAAAATTCTCGAACAGGGAATAGCAGGTGGACAGTTAGTAGTCGAACATTTGGAAATTGCTTGTTATCGGTGCTTGATCAAAGGTGCTGAACAGATGGGACAAAACCAAGTGGTACAGTTGCTACAACAGAATTTGCAGCAAGAAGAACAAACAGCGCAAAAACTAGAGCAGTTACTACCACAGTTACTTCAACAAGCTCAGTCTGGTGACGGAAAAACTACGGCTAAATCTCGCTAATTTACCAATTGATAATTGATAATTGACAATTGATAATTGACCCATTCTTCAAGTCTCCCTTTCTTCAGCGGAAAAAGATTAAAGTTTTCCATTGGACAAGTCAATCTTTTTTCTTTCAAGGATAGGTAATTTTCAATTGCACATTATTAATTGTCAGTTTTTGCAAGCGGTTAGCGTTGAAATAAGCTAATTAATTTGTAGGGACGTTGCAGGTAGCGTCTCTACATTTTTTATTAATTGGGAATTGTGGAGAAAAATTTTAGATTTTAGATTTTAGATTTTAGATTTTAGATTTTAGATTTTAGATTTTAGATTGGAGTTGAGAAAAACAATCCAAAATCCTTGCAGCCAAAATTCAAAATAAATAACTCCTGACTCCTGACTCCTGTACGGGCGTTCGCAAAGCGTGCTGGAAGCATCAGCATTCGGGCGATAAATTATCAATTTTATCAACAGGTGATTTTCCTCTAAGGGCGAAGCATTCGGGCGATAAATTATCAATTTTATCAACAGGCTATTTTCCTGTAAGGGCGAAGCATTCGGGCGATAAATTATCAATTTTATCAACAGGTGATTTTCCGAATGCTTCGCCCCTACGACTCCTCAATTCTGCTGTATTTACAAGGAGTTGATTTTACATACTTGGTGGCAAAATCAAATTATCAATTTGATGAATTACACCGTTACTTGCTGGAATATCTGCTTTTGTTACTTGAGCATCATTCACAGATACTCCCTTAGAAGGATTGACTATAACCTTAATGGGATCTCCTTGTAAGCTGGTGACTTCTCCAGATTTTAAATCACTAGAAAGAACTCTACCTGGTATGACATGATAAGTTAAGATTTTCACCAAAATCTCTTTGTTCTCTGGCTTTAACAAATCCTGCACCGCGTCCTGTGGTAGTTTGGCAAAGGCTTCATCTGTGGGCGCTAAAATTGTAAATGGTCCAGCACCTTGCAAAGTTTCTTTAAGTCCAGCTGCTTCTAAAGCTTTGATGAGGGTTTTAAAATTACCTGCTGATTCAGCAACTTCTACAACGTTTTTGGTTTCTGTGGTCTGGGTTGGTTTGGTGCTGGGAGTAGCTGGTGTTGAAGTTCCAGGTCTGTTTCTGGTTGGTGGTGTGACTTTTGGAGTTTCGCTAGGTGCAGTACCACGGTTGTAGGGAGGTTCGTTGAAAATACTTGGTCTAGGATTCAGCACTCCATCGCCGCTAGACTGGGCTATCTGTGTTGTAATTGTTGTAATTGTTGTAATTTTGATGTTGGCATCATGATTTGGCACTACTTCTGCTCTAGATGGTAAAGTAATCAGGAGATTAACTCCTGTTACTCCCAGTATTCCAGCGATATTGGTCAATAATTTGCTGTAATTAGCCTTCATAAATTTTTTTGTCTTTACTTTTGACAAGCTACATAAAAACTTATAACATTTCATTAAACCAAGGGAATAGGGAATTGGTTGTACGGATTATTGTTCAATAATTAAATAGGATTCCTATATCAGCTAATGCCTACTATTAGCATTTTGGGGATGACGGTTTGTTGTACGTTGTTGATCTGTCTGAATTATCGTCGCATCTAACAGTTATTTATGGGCAACTATACTTTTTAAACACATCTAATTTTACTCAGACATAAAATTAGATAATTATAATAATAAATTGTCCTCTTGAAATATTTACAGCTATCAGTGAAGAAAGACGGACATTTTTGTTTTCACTCAATAGGTAAGATTAATTTTGTTTGCATAATTATAATTATCAAAAAATGTAAATATTAATTGTTTTGGAGTAGTTCAAAATATTATAATAAATCACCATACTTAAATTTTATGATTTTTAGGGTTTCATGATTTTTCATGAAAAATGATTAGTGTTAACCGCCTCTGTAGTCAAAGCTGTTTCATGGAGAGTTAAAATACCCATTCGCAGATAATTATAAATTCTCAATTTTCAAATAATCCCAAAAATTACATCAATCACACACTGAATAGTTACTAGAAAAATTACTTAAACTCAAGATAGAATTGTAAAATAGATAAATAAGTTAGTTAGCACGGAAGAGAATATGCTGGAATTATATCAGTGGGAACTATCTCAATATTCAGAAAAAGTGCGTCTATGCCTTGATTATAAAGGCTTAGAGTATCGCAAAATTGAAGTCACTCCCGGAATTGGACAAGTAGAATTGTTTCGTTTGACTGGTCAGAAACAAGTACCAGTATTAAAGGATGGACATAGATATATTGTAGATTCGACGGAAATTGCTAAGTATTTAGACTCGGAATACCCAGATCGTCCACTGATACCAAAGGATAAGAAAAAACGCGCTCAGGCGTTATTATTAGAAGATTGGGCAGATGAGACAATGGGAATTAAGGGTAGAAAAGCTTTGTTTGCTGCGATCAGTCAAGATCAAAATTTCCGCAAATCTTTATTACCAGTCTCCACACCAGATATTTTGAAATCTGTGGTTGAAGGTGTACCAGGTGATTTTCTCAATGTCTTGGGTTTTGGGGTGGGTTTTACTCCTGATATCATAAATTCTGCGATCGCTAGTTTAAAACAAGATTTAGAAATCCTCACAGAACTATTAGCAGATAGTCCTTATCTGTTGGGAGATGAACCCACTATAGCTGATTTAGCAGTTGCAGGATTATCAATATTATTAAAGTTTCCACAAGGTCCTTATTTGGATTTACCAGAATCTCTCAGAGGTAAAGGATTACCAATTTTAGCCGATAATCCTGATTATGAACCATTTTTCACCTGGCGCGATCGCCTCTATGAACAATTCAGAAAACCGTGAACAGGTAAACCCTCCGCTACCGGAAGCGCACCTACTTCGATACAAATTGATTAATGTAGGTGATTGGTGATTGGTGACTGGTGACTGGTGACTGGGAAGATGAATAACCGAATTACCAATTACCAATTACCAATTCCCAATTACCAATTCCCAATTCCCAATTCCCCATTCCCAATTACCTATCTAAAATGAATTCAGGACAACCATTAGGTTCAGTTATTGAAGGTTCTCTCACTGGAGGTTTAGAAGTAAGATTACACCCGGATATCTCTGTAGAAGATATGCGGGTAGGTAAATTTCTTGTAGTTCAAGGGGTGCGATCGCGTTTTTTCTGTATGCTAACAGATGTATCTTTAGGAACAGCAAATGCGCGAATTATCGCTAACCCCCCTGGTTGGGAAGATACTTTTTTACGGGAGATTTTAGCGGGAAGCGGTACTTATGGGATGATCAACCTCGCACCCATGTTGATGTTTACCCCGGAAACCAATGAATCTTTTTTCTCTGTTAACGGTAAATCCTTCAATCCCTTTGTACCATCTGCTACAGGTTTAGCTTCTTTCCAACCTCAAACCAGCACTACAATGGAATTGCTACCTGTAAAAACTATACCTAGTCATTTTAGCCAAGTTTACGAAGCCAATGAAGAGGATTTTCGGCGGGTGTTTGGTTGGGAAGATGACCCCCACAGAAACAACTTCTCTATCGGTAAACCCTTAGATATGGATGTACCGATTTGTATTGATTTAAACCGTTTTGTGGAACGAAGTAATGGCGTTTTTGGTAAATCTGGGACTGGTAAATCGTTTCTGACACGCTTACTTTTAGCCGGTGTGATTCGTAAAAATGCCGCTGTTAACTTAATTTTTGATATGCACTCAGAATATGGCTGGGAAGCAGTGGCAGAAGGTAAAGAAGTTAACACGGTTAAAGGTTTAAAACAGTTATTTCCTGGTAAAGTCGAAGTTTATACTCTTGATCCAGAATCAACTAAGCGTAGAGGTGTCAGAGATGCACAAGAACTATATTTAAGTTATGAACAAATAGAAGTAGAAGATATTAAGTTATGTGCTAGAGAATTAGGTATTACCGAAGCAGCTTTAGACAATGCTAATATCTTATGTAATGAGTTAGGTAAATCTTGGATTCCTCAATTGTTCAACATGACCAGTGAGGACATTAAAATGTTTTGTGAAGACAAGCCAGGACATCCAGGCTCAATCACTTCTTTGCAGCGTAAATTATTACGTTTAGATAGTTTAAAATATATGCGGGCAGTTTGTCCCCAGAACTATATTAAAAAAATAGTACAATCTTTGGAAGCTGGCAAAAATGTAGTGATAGAATTTGGTTCACAGTCAAATATGCTCTCTTATATGTTAGTGACGAATATGATCACCAGACGTATACATGAGCATTATGTCAAAAGAGCAGATAAATTTCTGCAAAGCAAAAATCCCTTGGATCGGCCAACACCATTAATGATTACAATAGAAGAAGCCCATCGTTTTCTTGATCCCGCAGTGGTTCAAAGTACCATCTTTGGGACTATAGCTAGGGAACTGAGGAAATATTTTGTAACACTTTTGGTAGTTGATCAGCGTCCGTCTGGGATAGATAATGAAGTTATGTCCCAAATTGGTACTCGCATCACTGCTTTACTTAACGACGAGAAAGATATTGATGCGATTTTTACAGGTGTATCGGGTGGGGGAGCTTTGCGTTCAGTCTTAGCTAAGTTAGATTCTAAACAACAAGCTTTAATTTTAGGTCATGCCGTACCCATGCCAGTAGTAGTGCGTACACGTCCCTATGATACGGTGTTTTATGGGGAAATTGGTGATCAAGTGTGGGAAGAAAAATCAGATGCAGAAGTTTTTGCGGCCGCAGAACTCGCTAAAGCTGACTTAGGTTTTTAGTAATTCCAGGGTGATTGGTGATTGGCAAGGAAAAACTCTATCCTGACTCTATCCTGACTCCTGTACGGGCGAAGCATTCGGGTGATCAATTCTCGATTTTTCCCCAATATTTTTGTCCGAATGCTTCGCCCCTACGACTTCTTATAAATTCGTGACATCCCTCCATCGGGGTAGCTTGATAAGTTCGGTTATCCGGACACTTGTAAGCAACAGAAGAGGGGTTTTTAACGTCACTATAGATATATGGTACTCCTGTAGGGGCGAAGCATTCGGAAAATAGCCTGTTCAGAAAATTGATAATTTATCGCCCGAATGCTTCGCCCTTAGAGGAAAATAGCCTGTTCAGAAAATTGATAATTTATCGCCCGAATGCTTCGCCCTTACGACTCCTGACTCCTGCTATAGTTAGGGTTTTAAGGAAGTTGAAAATAAAATTTAGCAGTCAGTCCATTTTACTATATGATAGAAAGATTTAGCTGCTGCTCTTTACTATCTGCCAAATCTGCCGTACCATAAGAAAAGTAAAACTCATACTGACTTCGTGTTTGACAAATGCTGTCATCCGCAAAAGAAAGGAAGAATTCTTGAAAACCAACCAGTGTGCTTCTAAGATATTCCAAAATTAAAGGAGGGTTGGGGGAACCCATGCCAGGGTAGCACCGTCGTGACAACGGCTATATAAATAAATAGATCGCTTATAGTAGCTTTGATGATGTCTATGGATGTGTATGCCACCCTTATTAATTCACCCTAGTTGAGAAAATATTGATTTTGTATAGGGAGTAGAGGACAACGCACCAATGCCTACTGTTAACAACGAAAATGAAAACCTGAATGCCAAATTTACGGCTGATATGGTGCGAACCTATCTGCGGGAAATTGGACGTGTGCCACTGCTAACCCGTGAGCAAGAGATTGTTTATGGGAAGCAGGTGCAGCAAATGATGACGCTACTGGAAGCTAAAGAAGCTTTAGCGAAAAAACTAGACCATGAACCTAGTTTAGCAGAATGGGCCGCCCATGTTAACCAATCAGAAAATGAAGTTAAACATACGGTGGCGTTAGGTAAGCGAGCCAAGCAAAAAATGATTGAAGCGAATTTGCGCTTGGTTGTGGCTATTGCCAAAAAATACCAGAAGCGAAATATGGAATTTCTGGATTTAATCCAGGAAGGAACATTAGGTTTAGAAAGGGGGGTAGAGAAATTTGATCCCATGCGGGGTTATAAATTCTCGACTTATGCTTACTGGTGGATTCGGCAAGCGATTACACGAGCGATCGCTCAACAAGGTCGCACTATCCGCTTACCTATCCATATTACCGAAAAGCTGAACAAAATTAAAAAGGTGCAACGGGAGTTAGCGCAAAAGTTGGGCAGGTCCCCAACACCAACAGAAATAGCCAAAGAACTTGAATTAGAACCTGCTCAGATTCGTGAGTATCTGAATATGGCACGTCAACCAGTTTCTTTAGATGTGCGGGTTGGTGATAACCAAGACACCGAACTGCAAGAAATGTTGGAAGATGAAGGTCCATCTCCAGAATATTACACCAATCAGGAATTTTTGCGCCAAGACTTAAATAACCTGTTGGCAGAACTCACACCCCAACAACGGGAAGTTTTAGCTTTACGGTTTGGTTTAGAAGATGGTAATGAAATGTCCTTGGCGAAAGTTGGTGAACGCTTGAAACTTAGCCGTGAGCGAGTCCGTCAACTAGAACATCAAGCACTTGCACATTTACGCCGTCGTCGCGCCAATGTTAAAGAATACGTTGCCAGCTAAAAGCGTAGACAAGCACCTGCTTGTGAGAAAATATGACTTTTGGCGGGTTGCCTCCTAATTTCAGGGGGCAATTTTTTTAGTTATCTTTGCGTAAAGGGTATAGGAATCCGGTTTGATTCCTGAACATACTTGTGTAGGCAGGCAAGAGGTACTCATAGAAGAGGCAAAAGGGTTTTAGAATATTTAGGTGTACGGAGTTTTGTTCAATTATCAAATATAGGACTAATATTTGAACTTTATATTTTCTTCATCCAGTCTTGAACATTTTTGATTATTTTTATATATAAACTTCCAAATTATCTGCTATTATTTACTACCAAAGAAGTTTTGAGATGGTGTCAGTCTCAACCATGTAGAGGTTGGCGTGAAATGGCTCAACAAGGAGTGGAGATTCACGAAGTTCCTGGTACACATCTGAGTATGATTGGAGAACCAGGTGTACAAATTTTAGCGGAAAAATTAATTTTTTGCATAGAGCAGGCACAAGGGACTGGCAAATAATTTATTTTTTGCAGTTCCCTGACTGAATTTTTTTTTACTCTGATCCGAAATCCCTAGGGTTGCTGTTGTAGTGAATCATGAGATCCTGATCACCAAGGTGTCAATCAATGGTTTGTATCACACTTTGAGATGAAATCAAGTGATCAGGATCAATACTTTACCTGTTTTCACCCATTGAGGAATTGACAATACAAATGCCAAACTTAAGATATCTCAATTAAATATTAAATCAAAGTTGGTAAAAAGATTTTTGTCATCCCCCACAAGAATGACTCTCTAGTGCGAAGCATTACACTTTTCAACAATGATATTTTGAGATGATCAACCAAAATCTATAAAAACTTCATTTTTTGATGGTTTTTTATTCCAGATAATATAGATAAAACTTTTGCAGGAATCTTTAAGTATTGGTGTTTGGTTATTATTTAGGTAAGTAGATAACAGTAGTTATTTTAGTTACAGGAGATGTCGGGTGCTTAACAAAAATTTTCAGTTCATTCCCCAAGGTAAATTCAAACTTCCCGTTGTTGGCTTACTAATTACATTTGGAATTATAGGTTTAAGTGTAATTGGAGAACGGACAAAAATTAACCTGAAATCTACAGCCACAGCAGCGAATTTACCAGGTTATGCAAATCAAATTCACAGCAGCAATGAAAACTCTCTTTTGTCAAGACTGCGAGATATTAGAGATCAAAGAAGTCAACTTGAGTTAAATACTGTTGAACCACAAAATGTAGAATCTAATGTAGAATCTGAAGCTTTAAATAGAACGTTACACAATATACCCACAAATACAAGACCAAGAGGAGGAAAATTACCTGTTAATTTTCCTGAAAAAGATGGAATTTATCTTTATGGACAGTCCTCAACACCAAACGAGTTAGGACAAGGTTATATTGTGTTTCAGAAACAGCAAGGAAAGGTAATTGGTGCTTTGTATATGCCCAGTTCTGAGTTTAGCTGTTTTCAAGGTACAATTGCTCAATCTGGTGAGTTAGCAATGACGGTAACTAGCTCTCCTGGTGAAGTTGGTGTTACTCAAGTTTCAACTACTAGCAGAATACCCAACTTTACCGATGAAGATACTGCTACCTATGCCTATTCTATAGAACTGCAAGACTATCATCAGTTAAATTCTGTCAGTGCTAATGATAGAGAAATTTTACAAGCTTGTAGTCAACATTTCAGGTAAGCATTTAGCTATTAGCAGTCAGCGGTCAGCTTGTTAACAGTTAAGCCCAAAATCAATATTTGAACATCTACCAATTGATCAAATATATCAAATATTCTGACTCCTGACTCCTGACTCCTGACTCCTTGCGTTTAATACTCAATTCCCGCTTGCGCTTTAATTCCTTGATCTTTAAAAGGATGCTTAATTAAAGTCATTTCTGTAACTAGATCCGCTTTTTCAATTAAAGCCGGTGGTGCGCCTCTCCCTGTCAGAATTATGTGTTTATCTGCTGGTTTTTCGGCTAAACCTGCTAAGATTTGTTCAACTTGTAAATAACCAAGTTTGAGAGCAATATTAATTTCATCCAAGAGTACAAGTTTAAACTCTGGGTTGCGGATAAATTCTAAAGATTTTTCCCAAGCAGCGTTAGCTTTCTCCAAGTCTCTATCACGGTCCTGGGTTTCCCAAGTAAACCCTTCACCCATTGCGTGAAACTCTAGTTGGTCTGTCCAATGACTAAAAACCCGCTTTTCTGAAGGTTCCCAAGCACCTTTAATAAATTGGACGATCGCTACCTTGTATCCATGACCAAGCGATCGCATGACCATACCTAAAGCTGCAGTCGTCTTACCCTTCCCATTACCCGTATTAATAATAATTAAACCTTTTTCTGGGATGGCGTTAGCTATACGTTGATCTTGTATTTCCTTACGACGCTGCATTTTTTTGCGGTATTGTTCATCATTCAGCGATGATGTTGAAGATGACATGACCTCATCTATTAAACGGGAAATTTCCTGATCAGAATTTAATTCTTCTGGTTGATCGTTTTTCATCAATAAGTCTTATCTAGCAACAACTTTGACTGCGAAGTTTATTTTATATAATTACTGATTTCTTAATTTTAATATAAGAAACCCAAAAATTCTGTAATAACTGATCACATAATTTCACATTTCCCAAAAAATTAACCAAAAAATTAACATTTTGATTTTCTCTGTGTTCTCCGTGCCTTTGTGGTTAGTTTAAAAAAAATATATCAACCCAACTTGAAACAACCGCCTAAAAAATAGATAACATTAAATGCGGGGTATTTACCATGAGAGAGTAAAAAATGTCAAAAAAACCAGGTAAAAAAATTGCACCCATACCCATGTCAGCCGACATTAGTGTGGTTGATTTAATTAACAATTACTTCACCGCTTACAACTCTGCCCGGTTACGAGAAGCTTGTCAACTGCTAACTCAGGATATCTTTCAACCAGGTGTCACTGTGGGGGTGAGTCTTTCCGGTGCTTTGACACCAGCAGGTTTTGGAGTTTCCGCCTTAGCGCCTTTAATTCGTCATGGTTGCATTGACTGGATGATCAGCACTGGTGCAAATCTTTACCATGATATGCACTATGGTTTAGGTTTTGAATTGTTTGCGGGTAGTCCGTTTTTAGATGATGTCAAGTTACGGGAAGAAGGAACAATCCGTATTTATGACATTATTTTTGGCTATGATGTTTTATTAGAAACCGACGCGTTTATCCGTAAAATTTTGCAAGCTGAACCTTTTCAAAAGCGGATGGGAACGGCTGAATTTCATTATTTGCTGGGTAAATATGTGCGGGAAGTAGAAAAACAATTAGGTGTACAACATTCCTGTTTGTTAGCTACAGCTTATGAATATGGCGTACCGATTTATACTTCTTCTCCTGGTGATAGTTCTATAGGGATGAATGTGGCAGCTTTGGCGTTAGAGGGTTCTAAGTTGGTGTTAGATCCAGCTATTGACGTGAATGAAACTGCGGCGATCGCCTATGCTGCACGGGAAACAGACGGTAAAAGCGCGGCTGTAATTCTCGGTGGTGGCAGTCCTAAAAACTTTTTGTTACAAACACAACCGCAAATTCACGAGGTTTTAGGATTAGAAGAAAGGGGACATGATTTCTTTGTGCAGTTTACCGATGCACGTCCAGATACAGGCGGTTTATCGGGTGCGACTCCAGCAGAAGCGGTGAGTTGGGGTAAAATTGACCCGGATGAGTTACCGAGTACAATAGTTTGTTATACCGATAGTACCATTGCGCTGCCTTTGGTAACGGCTTATGTGTTAAATCAGTGCGAACGTCGTCCTTTAAAGCGGTTGTATGATAGACGGGGAGAGTTGTTAGATACTTTGCAAAAAGATTATTTAGCAGCGAAGGATAACCCGGTTGTTAAGGAAGGTGGGGAGGAAGTAGCGACTTATCCCTGTGGTACACCGGTGAAGCGTTAAGGAATAATACCTCTCCCTAACCCTCTCCTACAAGGAGAGGGAAAAAGAGTGATTTTTATTGTTGGAGAGGTTTTAAATTAATTTTTGAGGATGACATCTAATATTTCTGGCAGGGTAAAATAAATATAGTAAAGAATTGGTGTACCCACAATATCAGAAATGTTGAATGTCGTTACAAAAGTTTACATATTCAGTTATAGTAGTCCTATTAAGGGTGAAAATGTCAACATCTCATGATATCTTCCATCCAATGAACATAACTAATTTGTTGACACATACAA
>NZ_JACJUZ010000104.1:0-12307 GCF_014299995.1 Sphaerospermopsis sp. LEGE 00249
TTGAGAAACTTAATTGGAACACAATCGCGTCTGGCTAAGGCGTGAAAGTCTACTGAGGGATAACTGCTCCCATGCTCCCGTTGAAGTAGAAAGTAAAGTCTAGTTTTGTCTAGGTTTTATATAGCAGTGATACTTTTCGCTTAACTGATATTTCTCCTGATCCAGATTCCTATCTAGTTTTTAGGGTGTGTTAGGCTCGCAACAATAGGGTTAATGTACATTAACTGCTATGGGATCTAACGCACCCTACAAAATTACATCTTTCCTTTTGCCATCACTTGTTGCAGATGTTCACGAATTTCGTGCGCTCCGTCAATTTCTGACTGACGCAATTTTTGGAATAGTTCTACACAAGGTTGAGAATTTGCTTCTTGTGCATCTTGAATGTAACGTTCGTAAGCTTGCACTGCTGCTGCTTTGTTATGCAATACTGTGATAAAGTCGTATTCTAAATTACTAATTGGTTCTTGAGTTTTGGTCTGGGTAGCAGTCATTTTTTTGCTCCTTTATTTAACTATTTATTGAATTTATACAGGTTATTTAAGTTATATTCATCTATCTCAAAGTGGACAAAATTATTACCTTTAGATAGAAGTATTCAGTTAATAATTGAACAAGGTTTTAAGTAACTCAACTTTAAAAAACGTCATACCCAGATCCCCGACTTCTTCAAGAAGTTGGGGATCTATCCACTGCTATATTTACTTTGACAGAGGTGGGTTATCCTCATATTCATCGGAATACTGAAATACGAATTTGTTTTGTATTTCTCTATTCTCTTGATGCACGATAGGACAATATTTTGTGTTTGCACTCATGCAGTCCATGTGGGGTGTTTTCGCACATACTAATAATAGTCCCCCCAAAATGAGTAATAAGCTACAAATTGCTGCTGTTTGTGTGCCGGAAATATCTAACGCACCATGAACAACTACTTCCCGCAGTACGGAAACTATTGCCACCTCCACGGCTACACCTACGGAAATACTATGTTCTTGTAAGTAAACTATGAGTAGTCGAAATAATTCCACGAGAATTAACACAAATAGTATTTTTGATGTCAATTCTTTGTAGTGTAATGAGTTAATGATGGCAATAACTATACCCCACAATTGTATCAACATTACCGCAAATAAGGCTAAACATAATACCATCACGATGAGGTCTTGAAAAGCCTCCATGTTACGCACTATTGCATAGCGATCTAACCAGCGATCGCAAAATAAAAATCTACTCTTGAAGCGTTTTTGCATGACTGTTTACATTCCAATGGCAGTCAGTAAGCTATCAGCTATCAGCTATCAGCAGTCAGCTTTTTAGGGTTACACCAAAAATCATTGGTTGATAATTGATCAAATATTCTGACTACTGTTAGGGTTTAGCATTGCTAAACCCCTACTGACTCAATTCTGAACTCTTACCAATATTCCTATTTTTACGTAACATTAATGTTTTCTGCCTCAGCGTGGTTTGTTATTTAATTTTTGTATTTGTGTTAACAATTTGTCTGCATTATTCACCCATTGAGTATTACCTTGATTTTTATACAAATCTCTCGCATATTTGATTAGTTTTACGGCTTCTGGATATTGTTTCAATTGTACAAATACTAATCCTGCACCATAATAAGCATCGGCATAATTTGCATTTGCTTGGGTGGATTTTCTAAATGCTGCTAATGCTTCGTTAAATTTGCCTTGATTAAATAAAATTGAACCTAAATTATAATGAGCTTCTGCATATCTGGGATTGATGGTTATTGCAGCGGTAAATGCTGATTTTGCTAGTTCAATTCTACCTTTTTGTAAATAACAAAGTCCTAAATGATAGGAAGGTTCTGGAGAATTTGGACTATGTATGATCGCTTGTTGAAAAGAGGCGATCGCCCCATCCCAATCTTTTTTAATTTCTCGTATCAATCCTAAGTTATAATGAGCAAAACCCAATTTTGGATCTAGTTGTAAAGCTCGTTGTAAATAATCATTTGCTAACTGTAAATTATTCCCTTCTAACAAAGCACTACCTAAATTTGCAAAAGCTAATGCAAACTGTGGATCGGCTTGCGTAGCTTGATAAAATGCGTCCGCTGCTGGTTGTAACTTTCCAGTTTGTCGCAGTGCTAACCCTAAATTATAATGCGCTGCTGCTAAAGTCGGATCTAATTGTGTTGCTTGACGAAAAGCGTTAATAGCTTCTTGTATTTTTCCCCTTTGAATAGCTTGTAAACCCCTATTTAACCAGTCTAAAGCAATTTGACGAGGAGTTTGAGCTAAGAGGTGACAGGTAACAGATGACAGGTGACAGGTGACAGCAGATGGGGAAATGGGGAAATGGGGAGAAGTGGAAAATACTGGTTTAATATTGATACCTAGTACCAGTAAAGTAACAATGCCAATAAAAGGATATTTTTTTAAGGAAATAGTCATAAATTAGCCGAATAATATTGTCACTAAATATTGAGTATGAACCTATTTTTTAACAAATATTTTATAATTGGTATATAAATTAGCATAGCTTAATATTACTTAATCTTAATCTTACGATAAACTACAATTTTTTTGCACCGAGCTTAAAAGATGGATAATAAAAAAGTCAGGAGTCAAGAGTCGTAGAGGCGAAGCATTCGGGCGACTAATTATCAATTTTATGAAAAGGCTATTTTCCGAATGCTTCGCGCCTACTTTGCCCGTACAGTAGTCATAATGTTTGATAAATCAGTGAAATAAGCCAATAACAATTTTGAGTATAGCTGTTAAAAAGCTGAAAGCTGACTGCTGAAAGCTAAAAAAATTACTCCTGAAAAATACATAATGCGGTTGAGGGAATCACCGTAAAGGAGGGTTTATGAGCGAAAAAGTAAAATCCGGTTCGCGGAATGTAGCAATTGTTGGACCCTATTCTAGTGGCAAAACCACATTATTAGAAAGTTTGTTATTTGTCACCGGAGCAATTTCTCGCAAAGGTAACATTAAAGATGCTAACACAGTCGGAGATAGTGCTAATGAAGCACGCGATCGCCGCATGAGTGTAGAAGTTTCCACAGCTTGTACAGAATACGAAAATACACGCTTCACCTTTATAGACTGTCCTGGTTCAGTAGAATTTGTCCAAGAAACTTATAATGCTTTAATGGGAATTGATGCTGCAATTGTTGTTTGCGAACCCATCAAAGATCGAGTTTTAACTTTAGCCCCATTATTCAAATTTCTCGATGATTGGGAAATTCCCCACATCGTATTTGTGAATAAAATGGATCGGGCAAATATTCATGTTTTAGAAACATTAAACGCCCTCAAAGCCGTTTCTAGTCGTCCTTTAGTGCTGCATCAATTCCCCATTATGCAAGGGGAAGAACTCACAGGATTTATTGATATGGTAAGTGAAAAAGCTTATCAATATCATCCTGGTGCTGCTGCTGATTCCATCCCATTTCCAGAAGCATTAAAAGCCGAAGAACATCAAGCAAGAGCAGAAATGTTAGAAACTTTGGCTGATTTTGATGATCATTTGTTGGAAGAATTATTAGAAGATATCGAACCTCCCCAAGAAGAAATTCTCAAAGATTTAAAACTAGAATTAGGTGCTGATTTAGTAGTACCAGTTTTCTTTGGAATTGCGGAACAAGATTATGGTGTGAGACCTTTATTAGAAGCAATATTAAGGGAAGCACCAGCACCAGAAACCACAATGGAACGGCGTTTAGAAAAAATTAGTGATACTCCTTTAGCGCAAGTTCTCAAAACCTTTTATACTCCCCAAGGTGGCAAACTTTCCTTAGTGCGAGTTTGGCAAGGAACGTTAACAGATGGTATTGTTTTAAATGGCGTTCGTGCTGGTGGAATTTACCGTTTAATGGGACAACAACAACAGCAAATTAACGAAGCTGTAGCTGGAGAAATTGTTGCTATTTCTAGGTTAGAAGGAGTTAAAACCGGAGATACAATTTCTACCAATTCCCACATTAAACAATTACCAAAAGCTGAACAATTAGAACCAGTTTTTGCTTTAGCTATAACACCCGAAAAACGTAATGATGAAGTCAAACTTAGTGCTGCTATTACTAAGTTATTAGAAGAAGATCCCGCTTTAGCTTGGGAACAACATGGAGACACCCACGAAGTAATTTTGTGGGGACAAGGTGAGATACATTTGCAAGTTGCGTTAGATAGACTGCGACGCAAATATAATTTACCCATGTCTACCCATCTTCCCCAAATTCCTTACAAAGAAACTATCCGCAAACCTGTTTCTTCAGTTCATGGTAGATATAAACATCAAAGTGGTGGACATGGACAATTTGGAGATGTTTATTTAGACATTCAACCATTAGCAAGGGGAGAAGGTTTCAATTTCCGGGAAACAATTGTTGGTGGTGTTGTTCCTAGACAATATATTCCTGGTGTAGAAATGGGTGTGAAAGAATTTCTGGCACATGGTCCATTAGGTTTTCCAATGGTTGATGTTGCGGTGACATTAACTAATGGTTCTTATCACACTGTTGATAGTTCAGAACAAGCTTTTAAACAAGCTGCACGTTTAGCGATGCAAACAGGAGTACCCCAAGCACAACCTACCCTTTTAGAACCAATTTTAAAGGTAGATGTGAATACTCCTAATGAGTTTACCTCTAAAGTTTTACAACTTTTAAGTGGTAGACGGGGACAAATTTTGGGTTATGAAGGTAGACAAGATTGGTCAGGATGGGATAATGTTTCTGCATACTTACCCCAAGCAGAAATGCACGATTTTATTGTAGAATTGCGATCGCTTACCTTGGGCGTTGGTTCTTTCCATTGGGAATATGATCACCTGCAAGAAGTACCGGATAAAATTGCCGAACGGGTTTTAATTAAAAACGGTAAATAGTCAATTCTCGTTCCCAGTCTCCTGACTGGGAATGCTATCAGGAAGGTTCTACCTTCCTTTTTTTTCTCACGCAAAGACGCAAAGACGCAAAGGAAGAGGAGAAGATAAGATCAGAAAAATCAAGTGTTTATTCTGGTAAATAATCTTGATTTAAAATTTCATCTGTAGTAAAAGGACAGTCTACAGAAAAAGTATCAATTGATAAACCTGTTTCCAAGGATGCTTGTTTTCTCGCATCTTGATAACATTCGCTAAATACTTCAGCAAAATATTTTTTTAAACTGGGACTTTCGGTTAATTCTTCTTTCAATCTGCGTCTATGTTCAAAAATAGTAGATAACCAACTATTACTGCGTTTATCTGGTTGATATTTATATTTGAGAAGGTGCATTAATAAAATTAATAAGTTACTTTTTAATGATCTTTTTTCACTTCTTCCCATGCTTTCGATTTCTTCAATTAAATTCTCTAAATCAATTTCTGCAAAGTTACCATTTTTTAATTGTTTAGCTGTAGTTTCTATCCATAAATAAAAATCTTCATTATAAAGATTTGAACTAGCAAGGTTTGTAGGTTGATTTGCTTTCATCTGCTGGAAAACTCCGCAAAGAAATTGTGAGATTTTTTGGTAGCTTCTTTAAGTAATTATATAATAATTCCTACTTTTCCTCGTTCCCAGTCTCCTGACTGGAAATGCTATCAGGAAGTTTCTACCTTCCGTTTTTCATTAATATTCATCATCATTACCAAAAGTCACACAAGGACTATCAACTTCTACTGCTGGAGTGAATGAATTACAAAAAATGACAGTAGCACAATTAACCCCTAATTCATCAGGGTGAGTGCATTCCTCCTGGACTAAAAAAGCACAGTCTTTACAAATACTCTTACATGACATTGGTTGCGCGTCTTTGGAGTCTGACATAGTTAAAAACTCTGAATATCAGATAAAACCCACTACATTGGGTGTATTGTAGTGGGGAATAGCAGTAACAAACAATGTCATTTTCATCATCTGTTATTTTTGTCACTGGTTTAATTATTTTATGTAAAAATTACATCATTATCTTGCATTTATGGCAAAATACCATATTAAGAAAGTTTAGTTTTCCCATCAGTTAAAATTTTATTTTCGTTTTTATATGTTATAGCCTTTAATTATACGTTATTTTGTTGGTTATGATGTTGGGGTGTTTTGCGTAAACCCAACCTACTTGTATTTTTTATAAGTTACGTAAATTATCTGTTGCTTTTTGTGTAGAAATTTTGAGCAATTTATAAGAAATATCGAGAAATTAAACAATTTTTTGATTGTGGTGACATAAAAATTACAATCACTATTATAATATTTGCAGTTATTTAACACACATCACCATGAGTTCAAAGACTAAGGATTTACAGGCAAGTTACGCTAAAACTCGCTTGCTGCTTGCGTTGTGGGATTTGGGAGCAAGTCAGCAGAAGGTAGCTAAGGGTAAGTTAAGCAAGCGGGTAGTGTCTAAAGGTCAGAAGATGGCCGACTATCAAGGTATTTTAGAGGATTTAGAAGCACAGGGAGCTATTACTGTCTCTAAAAAAGGTTCTGCTATTAGTTATACTCTCACATCACCAACGGGTTTAGAAGTGTTGGGTGCGGGTTTGCGTAGTAAAGAGTTTAAGTTTGAGGGAACTATTGTTGGTACTTGGGCTGCTAATGCGTTGTTGCGGTGGATCAGTGATATTGATGTTGTGGTAGGTGCGCCGGTTGCTTCAGGTAATGGGGTTAAGGGTGGGGTGATTGGTTCTTATGAGGAGTTTAAAACTGTAGCTTTAGATGTTTATGATAAGTTGAACCAGGATTACAACCTAGATGATTTAGTACCTATTTATCGCATTAGAAGAGGACTTAAATTTAGTTAAATACCAATTCCAGCAAACTTTAGCAGATAGTTTGAGTAAAACTGGAAGTCAAGAAGTCATGCAATGGCAAGAAGTAGCCGCAGCTATGGTTAGTGAAGGAGAAGAAAATGCTCCTACTCCAGCAGATTTAGTCAAAAAATTTGACTCTACTTATAAAAAGAGATTAGCTAGAAATAGTAATCTCATAGATGTTCTGCAAAACAAGGTAATGAAAAATAAACCTGGAACAGATCCTTATATTGTTAGAGCTATTTTATGGACACTCTCACAAATACAAGTTTCCTTTGCAAAATTATGGTTATCTGGTGAAGATTTAGCTCAATCAAATGCTGATGATTTGGGATTACCTAATGCTACTAAAACTAATCAAGATAGAGAAGCAGAAGCACTCAAGAATATTCAGCAAATTTTAAATTTAGTCAGTTTCTATAATCCAGTTGTCATTTGTTTTGATGAAATAGATGTAGAAAATAATTGTAATGAAGATGGTTTAACTACAGAATTAGTAATTGCCAACCTTGTAAAAATTCTTCATGATACTTTGGAAAATTCCGAACTTGGACAAGGTGTGGTTATTCTCACAGTAATGAAAACAGAAACATGGAAAGATGTAATAAAACAACAGCAAAAAGCTACATTAGACAGGCTTTCAAAATATACACAAATAAAACCTATAGAATTAAAACCTGTTAATGCTGATTCTATGGTGCAATTAGTAACTGTTTGGTTGCAGGAATATTACAGTTCAAAAAATTTAATTCCTCCTCATCCACTTTACCCATTTGAAGAAGCTCAACTCAGAGAATACGGGAAACTTAAACCAACCGTTAGGGAGGCTTTGCGATGGTGTGCAGATAACTTTAAGGTTGAAGAACAAAAACTTCCTCCTGATCCATTAGAGAGGTTTGAATTAGCATTTCAAAGGGAAAGTGAAATCAAATTTGAAGAATATATAGAAGATGGTTCTCTTATTGCAGAAGCTCTTTATTTTGGCTTTAATACTTTAAAAGGACAAACATTAGAAGGAGTAATAATTGAAGAAATTAACAAAGATATTTTACCTAAATCCAAGAATAACAATTTTATAAAATTCAAAATTATCGGTAATGAAAATGGTAAAGAAGTAAAAATTGGTGTAGCAGTTGTCCAAGATTCTCAATTTACATTAAATGCAGCTTTAAGACGGTTGAATGACTATCATACTTTTGATTTAACACGTGGTTGTTTAGTCCGGTCTAAATCGAAAATAGAACAAATGAAGAAAAATTCAGAAGCATATAGGTTGCTAAATGAACTTATCTCACAAAAAGGGGGCGAAAATGTAGACTTAATAGAAGATCAAATTCGCCCACTCATAGCAATATTGGCTATTTATCAAAAGCGGCAAAATTACCAACTAACTGAGTATCAAATTTTTGATTTTATCTCTAAAAACAATATCACATTTGATAATTTGTTATTAAAAGAGATTCTCAGTGATCCATCTGGTAATATGCCAAATGTTAATAATGAAGATGATTTAAGTGATTTATTTGGAGATGATGAAGATGTTAACACGCCTGATGTTGATGATCAAACTGAAGATGATTTAAGTGATTTATTAGGTTAATTAATTATGAATAAATCAGTTTCAATTTATAATGCAATATGTCTACCAGCCCCTGATATTGACGCTTTAACACAAGGGCGAATAATTGCTGCTATACCCCGGATATTTCTTACTCCAGGTAAAACATTCGCTCTCTATCCTGTGGAAATATCTACAGTAGAAATTGATAAACATTACCGGACAAACTTCTTAACCACTGCTAAAACTGCATGGAAAAAATTTCATAAACCAGGTATTTTACTACAACCTCAACAGCTTAATTTAATTGAAACTGATCAACAGTTACAATTACCTTTATCTGAAAGTAATGTTTTGATTAAAGCATGGGCTAAATGTGAACTTTGCCGAACTTTAGATCAAACCGATTCACTAGATATTTTATCTCAATTAACCATCTGGAAACAAGAAAGATTTGATGACATATTAAAAAACCGTCCCCATTTTTTCCTTGCTTATTTACGAGTTTATCATTTAGATCAACCTTTAGAAATTCCAGCTATTCCCAACATTCAAGAAAAACTAGGAAAATTTGCCCCCTTACCTAATAACATTTCTGTATCTGAAGCTAAACCCGTATTAAGTGATTATGTATTTAACCAACGGAAAAAACAACTAGAAAACCGTCAACCTCCCCTACATCCTGAACTGGAAGAATTACAAAGTTTATTATTATCGATAGCTACTAATAACGCAGCAGCACAACAATTAGAACAGGAAATTAGAGTATTTTTAGGATGGAGTAGCAAACCTGTTAAAAATCCCCTAAATTCTGATTTAACTTGGATTCAAACAATTGCATCTTTAGGAGATAGAAGCATAGAATTTGAAGAGAAAAAAAGTAACTATCAAGCGGGTACAGACTTTGAAAACATCTCCCGTAAAAGTTTAGAGTTTCTAGGTTTTAAAGTAGAAACTGCTTATAAAGGAGGTGCGGGAGGTTTAGATTTATATTGTTCTCAACCCTATCCTTTAGTCTGTGAATGTAAAGCAGGTAAAAGCATTCCAGATCGTGCAGTAGAAGAATTAGATAGAATTGGTAAAAGACATCTGCAAGAAAATTATCTGCAAGCAGTACGTTTAATTATCGGACCTGGTGAACCTACCAAACAACTGAAAGCATCTTTAGTTAAATCTGCTAAAATATCTAAAACCAGTGTTATTAAAGCTATGACATTACAAAAATTAGTAGAATTAAAAGCAAAATATCCAGGTGCAATAAACCTAATGGAATTAAAAGAATATTTAGAACCGGGGCAAATAGATGATAAAATTAACGAATATATAGAAAAAGTAGAACAAGAAATAAAATTGCGATCGCATATTATCCAAGTATTAAAAAACTACTTACAACTTTCCCAAAATGAAAGTGCAAAAGTAGAATCACTTCATGCAATATATGTGACTTCTACACCACCACAAAACTTAGATGAACGAGAATTATACGATCTTCTCATAGAACTATCATCACCATTAACAGGTTATTTAGGAAGAATTAAAGAAGATGATTGGACAAAAGATCGCTTTTATTACTTACGCGACTTAGCAATAAATTAAAATTAGACTAAACTTAGATATATATTGCTGCTGTGTAGTATAAATTTGAGGATAACTTCAAGAAGTTGAAGAGGTAAAAAGATGAGTGTGGTGATTACAGATGAGGTCTTGCAGACTATTCAAATGTCTGACAAGGAATTAATTCAGGAAATAGCTATCTTGTTGTTTACACAAGAACGGTTTACTTTAGGACAAGCGAGTAATTTTGTCGGTATGAATCAACTTGAGTTTCAGCGATTGCTTGCTAGTCGCAAAATTCCTCTTCATTATGATATTGCTGAACTGAGAGAGGATGTCAAGAGTTTGGAAGCTACAATCTGGATTCGTAAACAGTTGTGTGCAGAAATTTTATCAATTGCAGGAGAATAGCGATCACACAAGCTCAGAAAATAAAGTTGAAGATGAAGTTATTGTTAATTTCATGATTTGACAAATCTTGACACAACTTGCTTATGCATACAAGATAGTTCTTCCTCATCAAGATTATCATAACAGGGTTTTCTGTCCGTGTCAATAGATTTGACTATCTCTATTGCGGAAAAACACCAAAAAAAATGATGATTGCAAAACGACGGATTTTTTGATTATTGTAGAGACGTTCCCGACGCAGAGAGTGTAGAATAGGAAACGCTGCCTTTTAATAGATTAGATATTTTATGGCTAAAAAGAGCATGATTGAGCGCGAGAAGAAACGCGCTAAAATGGTGGAAAAATACGCTGCAAAACGGGAAGCCCTGCTAGAAGAGTTCAGATCAGCAGAATCTCCCCTAGATAAGTTAGAAATTCACCGCCAAATTCAACAACTACCCCGTAACAGCGCACCTAGTCGCCGTCAAAACCGTTGTTGGTTAACAGGTCGTCCCAGAGGAGTTTACCGTGATTTTGGACTATCTCGGAACGTTCTGCGGGAATGGGCGCACCAAGGTTTATTACCTGGGGTTGTCAAGTCTAGCTGGTAGTCATTAACCCAGGGAATAGGGAATAGGGAATAGGTAACAGCGAAGAGGCAGGGGAAGCAGGGGAAGCAGGGGAAGCAGGGGGAGATTAATAACCCCATGCCCCATGCCCAATGCCCAATGCCCAATGCCCAATGCCCAATGCCCAAAGTCATTGTCCACAACAACGATCAATTCCCAGACTGTCTAAGAGTAGATCGCTAACGGCGTTGGCGATCGCAAACTCTCCATAAAAGCTTTTAGAAAAATCAAAGGACTGCATCTCTGTAACAATAGCAATTACCAGAGATCCTAAATCATCTTCTCCTTCCATGCGTTGCCTGACAAAAATCTGCGCTGCACGTTGGGCAATTTTTTGATTAACTACTTCGGGAAGAAATTCTGTATCTAGCCATAACAACAGTCGCTTTTGCAACCATTCGCCTTCTTGTTGAGGATTTTCCGTAGGTGGTAGGGTAATAGGTGGAATTGGCTGAGTCATGTTTGTATATCTTAAATAGATTTTGTGTACCAAGGTAATCTCAGAAGAAGCAGGAGTCAGGAGTCAGGAGTCAGGAGTCAGAAATAAAACCCTGTTTTAGTCTGATTTTCATCATCTCTTGATCTCCTTTGTCACCATCCTGAACATTGCCATAACAGCAAGTCGTGTTCTTCTGGGGGTTTTGTTATGATGTTCATAAACTATGGAATATGATGTTGGTGCTATTATTCGAGGTTATGCTCAAGGATATTTTCTCATGGCTGATGAGCATGATCACTTGGGATGGTATGGAAGTAGAGAACATACTTTGATTCCCTTAGATGACAGATTCCACTATCCCAAGTCATTACAACGAGTTCTGAACCAAGAAAAGTTTACAGTAGCGGTTAACCGTGACTTTATGGGTGTGGTTAATGGATGTGCTAACCGAGAAACAACTTGGATTTCTGAAGAATTAAAAAAAATCTACTGGTTACTATACCAAACTGGTTATGCTTATAGTTTTGAAACCTGGCACGGTGATCAACTTGCAGGGGGAATTTTAGGGATTGTGATTGGAGGTGCTTTTATTGGTGAATCTATGTTTTATAACATTCCTGAAAGTTCTAAAGTAGCGATGGTGAAGCTAGTAGAAAGGTTGCGAGAAAGGAAATTTTTATTGTTTGACGCACAAATGATGAATCCCCATTTAGCCCGATTTGGTGCTTATAACGTTGCTACTCAAGAATATAAGACGTTGCTGGGACAAGCTTTGCAAACATCTTGTTCATTAGAATGATAGTTGATAGTTGATTAGGAAACATCAAATTGATTACCCAGTCACCAGTCACCAGTCCCCAGTCACCAGTCCCCAGTCACCAGTCACCAGTCCCCAGTCACCAGTCCCCAGTCACCAGTCACCAGTCCCCAATCACCAATCACCAGTCACTCTATTCCCTATGT
>NZ_JACJUZ010000105.1:0-12173 GCF_014299995.1 Sphaerospermopsis sp. LEGE 00249
TACTTTTTTTGCTTTGGTGAGTCCATCACAATGCCAGTTAGGTACGCTCAACATCCTGCCATTATTTGCCCTTTAACTATTCCAAATCAAGTTGGATATGTCCGTTGCCGGGATTTCTCCGCACTAGGATGTTTCTTCACGTAGATGTTTTTTTACTCACTTTTTCACTATTATACCACTGTGGCTAAAGCCAGTCAATCGTTTTAATGCGACTAAAGTCGCTATCGACTTATCCCCATGTCTAAAAGTCAGGGGCTTGCGTCTCGTTTCAGGGTCAATATGTTATTCAAAATTAACCAACTTTAGTTAACAGTAACTCGCGGGTTTCTGCTTTTCTGACTTTCACCTGGCCATCATCATCTACATCCATAATAGCTGTATCACCTTCGATGATCTGACTAGATAAAATAGCCTCAGCTAAGGAGTCTTCCAAAAGTCTCATAATAGCCCTGCGTAAAGGTCTAGCACCATAACTAGGATCATAACCTTCTCTGACTACCAGTTCCTTAAAGGCTGCTGTGACTTCTAATTTGATGCCTTTTTCAGTTAAGCGGTTAGCAACCTCACGTAGCATAATGTCAGCAATTTGCTTGACTTCTTCTTTGTTCAACTGACTGAAGACGATAATTTCATCAAGACGGTTTAAGAACTCAGGACGGAAGTAATTTTTCAGTTCTTCATTTACCAAGTTGCGGATACGTTGATAACTTGCATCAGCTTGGTTATCAAATTCAAATCCTAAACTCATACCACCTTTTTCAATTACCTTAGAACCAATGTTAGATGTCAAGATAATTAGGGTGTTCTTGAAGTCTACTTTTCGACCTTTGGCATCCGTAAGATGACCATCATCTAAAAGTTGCAGCAGCATATTGAATACATCGGGATGGGCTTTTTCGATTTCGTCGAAAAGTAGCACTGTGTAGGGTTTGCGGCGTACTGCTTCTGTTAGTTGTCCGCCTTCGTCGTAGCCTACATAACCTGGAGGTGAACCGATGAGTTTGGAAACATTGTGACTTTCCATGTATTCGGACATATCTAAGCGAATCATGGAATCTTCCGAACCGAAGAAATAAGCCGCTAATGCTTTAGCTAGTTCGGTTTTACCTACCCCTGTGGGACCAGAGAAGATAAAGCTGGCGATGGGGCGATTAGGATTTTTTAAACCCACACGGGCGCGACGAATAGCGCGAGAAACGGCTGTAACTGCTTGTTCTTGACCGATCAGGCGTGTATGTAGGGTGTCTTCCAAGTGTAGTAATAACTCTGATTCAGATTCAGTTAGTTTATTTACTGGTACACCTGTCCAAGAAGCGACGATCTCCGCAATGTCTTCTTCGTCAACGCTGGGAATGTTGAGAGTTTGCAGGTTTTCTTCTAGGTCAAGTTTGGTTTGCAGTTCTATTTCTTCTTGACGCAGTTTACTAGCTTTACCAAAGTCTTGAACTCTGATAGCTTCTGCTTTGTCTTTGCTGACGTTTTTCAGTTGCAGTTTCAGTTCTTTGTTGTTGATGATGCGGGAGTGACGTAAACGCACACGCGAACCAGCTTCATCTATTAAGTCTATGGCTTTATCTGGTAAGAAGCGATCGCTAATATAACGATCTGATAACTGTGCTGCTGCTATTATTGCATCATCGGCAATGGTAACTTTGTGGTGTTGTTCATACGCACCGCGCAAACCATAGAGAATTTCAATAGTTTCTGCTACTGATGGTTCTCCGACTAAAATCGGTTGAAAACGTCTCTCTAACGCTGCATCCCGTTCAATGTATTTACGGTATTCATCTAAGGTAGTTGCACCAATACATTGCAGTTCACCTCTAGCTAATGCGGGTTTGAGGATGTTAGCCGCATCTAAACCGCCTTCTGTACCACCAGCACCGACGAGGGTATGAATTTCATCAATTACCAGGATGATATTACCGACGGAGCGAATTTCATCCATGATTTTTTTCAGACGTTCTTCAAAGTCGCCCCGGAAGCGAGTTCCTGCCACCAGTAAACCCATATCCAGACTAATTACTTCTTTGTCCAGTAATACTTCAGGAACGTCTTGGTTAATGATGCGTTGAGCTAAACCTTCGGCGATCGCAGTTTTGCCAACACCAGGTTCACCAATTAACACCGGGTTATTTTTGGTACGCCGACCGAGAATTTGTACAGTGCGCTCAATTTCATTTTGCCGACCCACTACCGGATCTAATCTGCCTTCTTGAGCTAATTTGGTGAGATTACGCCCAAATTCTTCTATACTCAGATTTTGATTACGTCTGGTATTGCGTCCGCCACCAGCAAAAACCGTGTTATCTTCACCTAACACACTCATCACGGCATTGCGGATAGTTTGCAGGTCAACACCGAGATTTTGCAATACTTTGGCGGCTACTCCTTCCCCCGCCTCAGTTAAACCTAACAATAAATGTTCAGTGTTTATGTAATTGTGTCCAAGACTATGAGCTTCTCTGAAGGACTGCTCAAATAGACTTTTTACTTTTGGTGTAAAAGGAATTTCCGGTGGGACAAAACCAGAACCCCGACCAATAATTTTTTCTACTTCCCGACGCGCATCTTTCAGGTTAATGCCTAACTCAGCCAGCACTTTAGCAGCAACCCCTGTTCCTTCTCCCATTAAACCCAGGAGAATTTGTTCTGTACCGACAAAGTTATGTCCCAGGCGGCGTGCTTCCTCCTGAGCTAACATAATTACCCTGATGGCTTCGGACGTGAAGTGTTCAAACATAGCGGGTTCTTGCTCCCTTGCTGCTTGGACTTTGGGTGATTTAAAGGTTCACCCTGATCTAAAGTTTATTGTATTTTCTTAAAGATAATGTATCTTTATTTAAAATTGGATGGCAGTGGTGAGAGCCGTAATTAGCTCAGGTGTAGTAGCCGTCATTTGCCAGTTATGGCTAAAAATTTGGCTATTCTGGCAACTGTTGAGCCTGTCAACTTGGGTAAAGTGAAATCCTATCATCGGTAAAATTTATGACAGAATCTTCCGCAAGTAAAGATCAACAGCATCCACTCTACAACCGCGATCGCCCTCTTATTAATAGTTTACTCTCTCAGGAGGCAACAGATTACAATTTAGCTGAATTAGCTCGGATGAGAATACGCTATCAAGGCTTTCCTGGCGCACGGGACATTCAACAAGACTTAGATAAAGTTTTGCAACGTTGGGGTTTAACGGAAGCGGAACTTTTTGCCAAAACCCGTGAAATACATCAAGTTGGAGGCATTTATAAAAGTCGCGGGAAGAAGGAAGAGGAAGATTGGAATTAATTACAAGGAGTCAGGAGTTCAAGGAGTCAGGAGGCAGGAGGCAGAAGGCAGGAGGTAGGAGCAAGTCCTAAGTTGACAATTTCATAGACAAAACTATACTTGTATTGACAAAAATCAATATATTTTTAGGAAAAAATCAACTACTTGATATATAATACGGTGATATCAAGTATTGAATTGAGACTATTGCCGACGCGAAAACCAAGCAATGATGGTGGTAGTCTTTTTCAGAAACTTAATTGGAACACAATCGCGTCTGGCTAAGGCGTGAAAGTCTACTGAGGGATAACTGCTCCCATGCTCCCGTTGAAGTAGAAAGTAAAGTCTAGTTTTGTCTAGGTTTTATATAGCAGATAGATATTTTTGCCCAGTCACCAGTCACCAGTCCCCAGTCACCAGTCACCAGTCACCAGTCACCAGTCCCCTGTCACCAGTCACCAGTCCCCTGTCACCAGTCCCCAGTCCCCTGTCACCTGTCACCTGTTCGCTCTCTTAACTTTTGCAATAGCTGTTGTTGGGATGAGTCTGGGGTAGGTGTAATGGTGTTTTGGGGGATGTTTTCGGCACTTTCCACAGCAGCAGGTACGGTGGGAGTTACGGCTTTTTCTGGGGAAGATGGTTCGGAAATAATTACAGGTGGTAATAACTCTGGTTGTGTGTTGAATTGGATTATTTCTGTAGTTGGTAATGGGGTGAAAATTACTACTTTGTTGATTTTTTCAACAGCTTTTATTTCTGGTTTAGCAGTGATATTTTTAGGGATATTTTCCAGAGATTTTGGTGTTTGTGAAGCAGCTTTAAAAGTAGGTTGAGGTGTGATATTTTCGGCTGGATTCATAGATGTTTTGAGAGCATCTAAGGTAAAAGCTACCTTGGTTTGTTGCTGCATATTTTCTGTAGAAGATACCAATTTACTTAAACCATTCACCAATTGCAAAAGATTTTGCCGAAATTTCGGATCGCCTGTGAGTTCATCTAAATCAGATGTAATTTTTTGGGTATTTTCAAAAGTCACCCTAGCAGCGTCTAAAGTTTGTTGCAAAAGCACAATATTTTGCGGATCATTTAAATTTTTAGAAGCATTTTTTAAATTAGCAGAAGCTTCCGCAGCGTTAGCAGAGAGAATTTCTAAATTTTTCAATAATTCTCCTTCTGTTAAACGATTAACCGCAGGTGATAAACTACTAACTGTTTGACGTAGTTGGTTACTGGTTTGGGTAATATTATTTAAAGTACCGACTAAAGCAGAACGATTTGTAGTTAATAACTCATCTAAGTTATTTAATAACTTACTTGCTTGTTTTGCAGTTGTACTAAATTCACTCGCTGTTGTACCTAATTGATTTGCGGTTTTTGTCGTTGTGGTTGTGAGTTCATTTGTTGCTCGTTGGATAGTGACAGCAGTATTAGAAAATGTGCCTAATTGTCCTTGAAAACTTCTGCTGACACTTTGCATTTCTCGACTGAGTTTAGCAATACTATCAGCCGCATTCGCAGAAGTTACTAAAAGGCGATTAACGTTGTCGTAAAATTCCTGATTATTATATTGAGCAGCAAAATCAGATGATTGGCGAATCAGTTCATCAACGCTAATTCCAATCTCACCTTTTAATTTAGTAGATTCGTTACAAATAATCAAACCAGGATTACAATCTTTCTCTAATGGTCCAGCAATGTCTTGAGGAACTTGTGCATTAGGTGGTGGAGTAATATCAATGATACTTTCATTAATTAATCCACTTTGATTTGCTTCAATTTTAGAATCAGCAGGAATTTTTAATTGAGGATCGTTGATTTCAATTTCTACATCAACAGCATTTGCTCCGGTGTTGATACTAGAAATACTACCCACTTTCACACCACGATAACGAACTGGTGAGCCTTTTTGCATTCCCCCAGCATTGGCAAATTCAACCACAGCTTTATAAGAACTGCTTCCGGGCGTGATTCTATTTAACCATAGCCATATTACCCCAAATGCTCCTAACCCTAGTAAGATTAATAAACCTACCGATCCTTCTCTAAAAGTTCTTGTAGAAGTGAATCCACTAATTAGACCTCGCATTTTTTCGCGCTCCATAAAAATAGTCCTAATTCGTAATTTGTAATTCGTAATTCGTAATTTGTAATTTGTAATTCCTCATTCGTAATTCTTAATTATTAATTTGTAAATACTGTGAAGAGAAAATAGTAAACAAATATTTTTATTTTGACTCCTTGAACTCCTGACTCCTTGAACTCCTGACTCCTTGAACTCCTGACTCCTGACTCCTAAAATATATTATCAACCAGCCACTTGAATTGGACCATGTATACTCCCACTCATAAATTGTCTAATCAAACGGTTTTCTGTATGATCTATTTCATTTACTTTACCTTGCCATTGCACTTTTCCTTGATAAAGAAATATCAACTTGTCAGATGTTCGACGAATGGTACTATCTTGGTGGGTAACGATGCAGTAGGTACTACAGACTCCTTGTGTACATTGCAAACTGCGGATTAAATCCTCAATTACTGTTGAAGCAATAGGATCAAGTCCGGCTGTAGGTTCATCGTATAATAAAACTTCTGGGTTATCTTTGGGATTATCGGGATTAGACATAATCGCACGCGCAAAACTTACCCGTTTTCGCATCCCTCCCGAAAGTTCTGAGGGGTAAAGATGACCAATACCTGGTAAACCTACCATTTCTAATTTTTCGTTGACAAGTTTGCGAATGCGCGATCGCTCTAATTTTGTATTCTGATACAATGAAAAACCGACGTTTTCATCTACATTCAAGGAGTCAAATAAAGCTGCTTGCTGAAATACCATCCCAATACTCACCGGATCACCACCATCTTCTATTAACCCCTCTCGCTTTACCCCTTGGATATAAATTTCTCCCTCATCCGGCTGTAATAAACCAGCTATAATTCTTAAAATCGTGGATTTACCAGTTCCTGAAGGTCCAATAATTCCTATTGCTTCTCCTTTGTAAATTTGCAAATCAACATCATCTAAAACCTTATTTTTACCAAAGGATTTAGAAATACCTCTTAGTTCAATTAATGGTTCTTCGTTAGGTGATTGGTAATTGGTCATTGGTGATTGGTGATATTATATAAATAGTCTAATGACTAATGACTAATGACAGATATTATCGTAATTGGTAGCGGTATTGGTGGTTTATCTGCGGCCGCGTTACTTGCACGTTATGGAAAAAGGGTTTTAGTTTGTGAAAGTCATACTATTCCCGGTGGTGCAGCGCACACTTTTAAAAGACGCGGTTTTGAGTTTGATTCTGGTCCCTCCTTTTATTGCGGTTTAAGTGGTGATCAAAGTTTAAATCCCCTGAAACAAATTCTCGATGCGATCGGCGAATCTCTCCCAGTTATACCTTACGATCCTTTAGGACATTATCATTTTCCTGAAGGCACTTTTGCAGTTTATAGTAATGCTCAACGTTACCGTCAGGAATTAGAAAACATTACCCCTACTGGTGCTAAGGAATTTCAACAGTTTGAACAGCGTCTTTTGGGACTTTACGACGCAATGAAAGATATTCCCACCATAGCATTGCGGGCTGATTGGCAAGTCATACCCCTATTGTTACAACGTTATTTACCTTCTTTGGGTAAAATGTTGTTAAATTTGCCAATTGTGCAATCTTCTGTTGGTAGTGTGATGGATGCTACAATTAAAGACCTTTGGGTAAGGCGACTAATTGACCTGGAATGCTTTTTATTATCAGGTTTAAAGGCATTTTAAGCTGTTACACAGCTAAATTGTATAATCCTAATATTCTGAACTCTTGTTTAACAGGCAAGATGCCTGTTCCACTTATACAAATTAAATGCACAACAGCTTATCTTTTGGCACTACTATTAACAAAAACTCCTATCATAACATAAAATGAATTCTGAAAGAGGTCTATTCTGTAATTTTGCGGAAAACTATTGTAGTTGGGTAAAAATGTCGTTACTTGTAAGTTAGAGGTAAAAATCATGAAATAAATATTTATGCACATTATCACCCGTCGGACACTTTCCGAATTTTGGCAAAAGCACCCTAACTCACAAACTAGCTTGCAATCATGGTATAAAATTACATTAAAAGCTGAATGGCAAAATTTTGTAGAGTTACGTCAAAGTTTTCCTTCTGCTGATCAAGTTGGTAATCTCACTGTTTTTAACATTGGCGGTAATAAATATCGGCTTATTGTGCTGGTAAAGTACAATTCTCAAAAAGTTTTTATCCGTCATGTCCTCACCCATGCAGAATATGATCAGGAGGACTGGAAAAATGACCCTTGGAATACGTAACAACAACGCTTATCTTGAATTACTTAAATCTTTCCCCCCTCGTCCCATTACTTCTGAGGAGGAATTTTTTGCTACACAAAAGGTTATCAATTTTTTGATTGATAAAGGTGAATTAACTCCTGATGAAGAAGATTATTTAGATGTTTTAGGTACTCTAGTTTATGAGTACGAAGAAAAGCAAAATCCCATACCCGATATTTATGGTGTGGAGTTACTGCAAGCGTTGATAGATGAATTTAATGTGCAGCAAAAGGACTTAGTTCCTATTTTTGAAACTGAGGCGATTTTATCTAAAGTTTTGAGGAAAGAGCGTCTTTTAACTGTTGATCATATTCACAAACTTGCGGAGTTTTTTCATATTTCGCCGGCTGCGTTTTTTGAATCAGTTAGTTAGATGTAGATGAATGAAATATACAATAATTATTCAATGGTCTGAGGAAGATAAATGTTATGTAGTTTCACTGCCTGATTTTACTAATGTCATGCAGCCTTGTACTCATGGGGAAACTTATGAGGAGGCTTTTAAAAATGCTCAGGAGGTGTTAGAAATGTTGGTTGAATGTTGGTTAAATCTTGTTTGGCTGATGGTGAACCTCTTCCCGAAGCACAAGTTTTAGGCAAGTCTTTGAAGGTGGCTCAAACCCTAATTAGTCAGGTAAAGTAGGTGTTTTTTATCATAACACCTGATAGCGAAGATAAATCACGGAGCAACAGACAAAACTTTGATTTGTTATCCATCCATACAGTTGGAATTTGTTTGTTTACCAGATATTTATCATCGCTATTTTCTTTAATTTTATTTTCTTTAATTTTATTCCAAATCTCGATGTGTAAATGATTTCGCATTAGCACCAGTGTAGGTTTTCACAATATGTCCATCTCCACACATTTGATATTTATAAGTTATTAAACCCTCTAAACCCACAGGTCCACGGGGTGGCATTTGTTGGGTACTAATTCCCACTTCTGCACCAAAACCATAACGAAAACCATCAGCAAAACGAGTAGAACAATTATGATAAACTCCTGCTGCATTTACTAATGCTTGAAAAGTTGCTGCTGCTGTTAAATCTTCCGTAACAATAGCTTCCGTGTGTCGAGAACCATATTCACTAATATGAGTGATTGCTTCTTCTAACGAATCAACAATTTTCATGGCTAAGATTAAATCACTGTATTCTGTTTCCCAATCAATTTCTGTTGCTAAATCAATCTGAGGTAAAATTTTTAAAGTGCTTTCATCACCTCTTAATTCTACATTTTGCGATTGCAAAGCCTCAGCAACTTTGGGTAAAAATTCCGCAGCAATATTACTGTGAACTAATAAAGTTTCAATGGCATTACAAGCCGCAGGATATTGAGTTTTAGAATCTACAGTAATGTTAATGGCTTTATCAAAATCAGCCGCTTGATCTATATAAATATGACAAATGCCATCGGCATGACCTAAAACGGGAATGCGCGTATTTTCTTGAACAAACCTGACAAAAGAATTAGAACCTCTGGGAATAATTAAATCTACATATTTATCTAATTTTAAAAGTTCTAATATTTCTGATCTTGTTGTTAACAATTGCACCGCATCGGGGTTAACAGCAGTACCAGATAAACCTTTTTTAATAGCTTTAACTATTGCTTCACAAGAACGTAAAGCTTCTTTTCCACCTTTGAGAATGACACCATTACCTGATTTAATTGCTAAAGAAACAATTTGAATAGCTGCTTCAGGACGGGCTTCAAAAATAATCCCTAAAACACCCAAAGGGCAAGTAATACGTTTAAGAATTAAACCAGTATCAATTTCTCGGTGAATTTGGACTTTACCCACAGGATCATCTAACTTTCCTACATCACGCACCCCAGCGATCGCATCTCTTAATTTATGTTCATCTAACTGCAAACGTTTATAAAGAGGTTTAGCAATACCTTCCGCCATAGCTGCTTCACAGTCAGCCACATTAGCAGCCAATATTTCATCCTGAGCAGATTCTAAAGCTAGAGCGATCGCATTAATCGCTTGATTTTTCTCCTCAGTGGAAAGCACACCCAACCTACTAGCAGCTAAACGGGTTTTTTGGGCAATTTCCGATAAACTAGATGCAATTTGTACTGTAGTCATCACAAGAATATATTTACACTATTACAATCTTAATATTCTTTGGGCATTGGGTTATTCATCCTCCCAGTCACCAATCACCAATCACCAATCACCGTAAATTGCAATGATAACGCAGTCGCGAGCTTCCCTCTCGCACAAGTTTCAATCCCTCATAGGGATTATTGTAAATTGCAAATTTGAAGGCAATGGAAAAATAATTTTAGCAGATGCTGTTTCAATCCCTAATAGGGAGTATTGTAAATTGCAATATTTTATCTAGTCATTTGTATCCTATTTCCTTTGAGGTTTCAATCCCTAATAGGGAGTATTGTAAATTGCAATTCTTGCAGGATTTCAAATATCTCACTAATTTATAAGTTTCAATCCCTAATAGGGAGTATTGTAAATTGCAAAATTCTACAGGTATCTCGCAGATAAAAATTTATGGGTTTCAATCCCTAATAGGGAGTATTGTAAATTGCAAAAATCTCTGTAGTGTTTATATACTACAGAGATTTGAGTTTCAATCCCTAATAGGGAGTACTGTAAATTGCAAATGCGGCATCCTGAAAGCCTATCTATATTTAGTTTTTAAGGTTCGATTGCGCGAGTGGTCCCATCATAATCCATTTCAGGAATCGTGTCAAGAGCAAAAAACGCCCAAATCCAGTCTGTGTAAGGTGCGCGGGTGGGTGGAAAAGCAGAATAACCCCAAAGTCAAGCCTATCAAGAGATACAGCCATTTTTTTACAGCACCAATTTTTTACACCCACCCATCCGCGCAAAACACCTGCAAATGTAAACATATATAAAAGATTTAGCCGTAATTGTGTAACTCCTGGAACCAATTTAATAGCATTTAACAAAAAGCCTTAAAATTTTAGGAGGGTCTGATGGTTACAGCAACAAGACCACAACTACAGGTGAAAATAGGTCCTACCCAACTGCTAATAAATAATGAATGGGTGGAAAGTGTCAGCAAGAAAAAATTTGCTACCATTAACCCCGCTACGGGTGAGGTAATTTGTGAAGTAGCAGAAGCAGATGCAGCGGATGTAGATAAGGCAGTACAAGCAGCGAAAAAGGCTTTTAATGGCGAATGGCGGCAAATTTCTGCGACTGCAAGAGGCAATCTACTTTACAGGTTAGCAGATTTAATCGAGGAAAATCTTGATGAACTGGCACGTTTAGAAACTCTCGATAATGGTAAACCTATCAATGATTCTGTAGGGGATATAGAATCAGTTATTGCCTGTTATCGTTATTATGCAGGTTGGGCTGATAAAGTCCAGGGTAAAACTATTCCTATTAATGGTCCTTATTTCTGTTATACTCGCCATGAACCAGTGGGAGTTGTTGGTCAAATTATACCTTGGAATTTCCCGTTATTGATGCAAGCTTGGAAATTAGCCCCAGCTTTAGCAACGGCTAATACTGTGGTGATGAAAACTGCGGAACAAACGCCTTTATCAGCGTTGCGGGTAGGTGAGTTAATTGTGGAAGCGGGTTTTCCTGCTGGTGTGGTCAATATTTTATCAGGATATGGACCCACTGCGGGGGCGGCGATCGCATATCATCATGATATTGATAAAGTTGCTTTTACTGGTTCAACTGAAGTCGGCCATTTAATTATGGAAGCGGCTGCAAAAAGCAACCTGAAACGGGTAACTTTAGAATTAGGTGGCAAAAGTCCTAACATTGTTTTTGCTGATGCTAACATAGATGCCGCTATTCAAGCCGCCCATGAAGCGATATTTTTTAATCAAGGACAATGCTGTTCTGCTGGTTCTCGCTTATTTGTGGAAGCAAAAATTTATGATGAGTTTGTGAATAGAAGTGTAGAAATAGCCAGACAGCGTACAGTGGGCGATCCTTTTGACCCCAACACCCAACAAGGACCCCAAGTAGACCAGGAACAATTTAACCGAGTCATGAGTTATATTGAATCAGGTCAACGGGAAGGGGCGCAGATGCTTTATGGTGGTAATAGGGTGGGAGAGAGAGGTTATTTTATTACCCCGACAGTGTTTGCAGATGTCCGCGATGAGATGAAAATTGCCCAGGAAGAGATTTTTGGACCCGTGATGAGTATCATCAAATTTCAAGATGTGGAAGAAGTGATCCAACGGGCAAATAATACCATGTATGGTTTAGCGGCGGCGGTGTGGACACAGGATATCACCAAAGCCCATGCGATCGCTAACAATGTCCGTGCAGGTACGGTGTGGGTAAACTGTTATGATGTATTCGATGCAGCCGCACCCTTTGGCGGTTTCAAACAGTCGGGTATGGGTAGAGAACTGGGAGAATACGGTTTACAGCAATATACAGAGATTAAAACTGTGACAGTGAAATTGTAGATTTAACAGGAGTCAGGAGTCAGGAGTCAGGAGTCAGGAGTCAGGAGTCAGGAGTCAGGAGTCAGGAGTCAGGAGTCAGGAGTCAGGAGTCAGGAGTCAGGAGTCAGGAGTCAGGAGTCAGG
>NZ_JACJUZ010000106.1:0-12143 GCF_014299995.1 Sphaerospermopsis sp. LEGE 00249
TTCACTAGTCAGCAGCCTTCATTCCCCAGTCTTCAGTCCCCAGTCACCAGTCACCAGTCACCAGTCCCCAGTCACCAGTCCCCAGTCACCAGTCACCAGTCCCCAATTGTGGTTTTCCCCAAATTATGGTTTCTTGTTTATAAACCACAAGTCCAGGTTTTGCACCTTTGGGTTTATACACTCGGTTGGGTTGGGTGTAAACTACTGGTACTTGTTCACTTTCACGGCCACGACTAAAGTAAGCTGCTAGGTTGGCGGTATATTCTAAGTCTGCTTCGTCTGGAACTGCACCAGGTTCTAAACGTAGTAAAACATGACTTCCGGGTATTTCTTGGGCGTGAAACCATAAATCATAATCTCCCGCAACCCGAAATGTGAGATAATCATTTTGGTTGTTGTTACGACCGATCAAGACTTCAAAACCGCTAGGGGTGCGATAACGACGAAAGTTTGTACTTGCGGTTTCAGTGTTGCTGCGACGACGATATTCTAAGTCTTCTAAATATTTTTGTTCTATGAGTTCATCGCGTATTTCTTCTAAAGCTTGTAAGTCTTCTGTATTTTGGTAGTTCTCTATTTGGGAAATAGCAGCTTCCACTTGTTCTAAATAGTCTATTTCTGCTTGTACTTCTAATAATAGTGGTTCGACTGCTGCACGGGCGCGTTTAAGTTTTTGATGTTGTTTGTATAGCTTTTGGGCATTTTGGACAGCGTTTTTGTCTGGTTGGAGGGCGATCGCCACTGGTTTTCCTGTCTCAAAATCATCTAAAATAATTTCTGTCATTCCTGGTTGCCAGTTTTGCAGATGTGCCATTAACAGATCTGCTTGTTGTTTGTATTCATCTGCTTGATCTGACTGTTGTAACCGGTCTTTAAAGGTTTGGGCTTTAATCTTTAACTTACCCAAAATATTACTTAATTTCTGGGTTAACTGATGACGTAGCTGAGAAAATGATTGTTGATTTAATTGATCTGTATAATATTGGTTGAGTAATTCTTGGATATTTTTGGCTGGTGTTATTCCTCCCCAACCTAAAACAGTGTAACCCTTAGCAGTTACCGCAGGTTGAAATTTACCACTTTCTAAAGTTTCTAAAGTTTGTAACCATTCTTGCCATTTGGTAAATAACCTCTCCCAGTCATCGGCAGTTAAAATATCAGTATTGGTTTCTGGTGATATATTGGCAGCGAATAACATAGAATCTAATAAAGCTGCACTTAAACCGCTATAACTTTTCAGGAGTTGCTTTTTAATAGATCCGGGAACTAAACTAACTCGTTCTTGCCACCGTGTTTGTGATTCGTTTAAATTGGGTATAGTTCCTGTTAGTTTGGGTGGTGTTTCGTAAGGTTCACCAGTTTGAATAGGACGAACTCTAGACTGTTGTTGACTAACTTGATGGGCAGCGGTGATAATCTCGTTATTTGCATCTGTGAGAATAGCATTACTATATTTACCCATTACTTCGACGTACAGGTGATAAAGTGCTGCTTCTCCTGGACGACGGGCAAATTTAAAGTCTACCACTCGTTCCCAAGGGGCGATAAAATCTATAGCTATTAAAGCTAAACCACCTAACTGATGGATGAGTTGTTGACTGAAAGTGAAAGTGTCTGGTGTGCGTGGTGGTGGTTCAGCAATACAAATTCTTGTGGCTTGGGGATGCCATGATATATCTAGCCACTCGCGCTTTTTCATGGTGCGGAGGGCGATGGCTATGGTATGGCGATCGCGTTGATATACCTGTTCTGTGCGTGCAGGTAGCCAGTTAGCGCGGAGTTCGCTGCAAGTTGCGGTGAGGGTGGTAAAGTCTACGGGTTGCAAAATAATTAATAACTATGATTTTTAGGTTTAAGCTATTCTGAATTATAGGACTTAGGCACAGATCACGGAATAACGAACCACGAAGGACGCGAAGGACACGAAGGAAAGAGGGTTTAAGAGAGATTTTGGGTTATTACTGAGTTATTTTAAGTTTTAATTGTCGAAAATGTGATTTTTTGGCAAAGCTGCGCCTAACGGCTTAAAAGCATTCTTCTTTCTCTGTGTTCTCTGCGCCTCTGCGGTTCGTTTATGGATTTTTTAGTGCGATCGCCACTAACAAGATAATTAACAATATATAGCAGGAGTCAGGAGGCAGGAGTCAGAAAGAGAAAATTAACTTTTGCCTTCTCACTGTCACCTGTCACCTGTCACCTGTCACCTGTCACCTTACTGCCAGGGTGAAGGAATAGGAGTAGTTGACAGGACTTTATCAGCCATTAATCTTAAACCTGTTTTACCACAACTAGGACAGGTAATTTCTAGAAATTGGGATGAGGTGACATCTACTTCACTCAAAATACCTTGTTTACAGTGCCAGCATTCAAATATAACTCTGCTCACGGGTTGATTACAGTCTAATATCTTGATGTGTTGGGATGGGGTGGGTTGACTGTCTATTTTTCTAGGTTTGGGGAATTTTTTGATTTCTTGAACTTCCATCGTTGTACCTGCTTTACTTTCTATCCACTTTAGCCTTTAGGTTGGGAGATCACAAAGCTAAACTCATCTGTTGTTGCACTTGATCGGGAAAAAGGATTTTCTTATTAACTGCATTCTTGTGATTGTATGGTAACATTAAATTAGATGCAAATTTAGTGTAGAGTTATTCTCATGATTAATTTAAGTCGAGATATTCAGTCACTTTCAACTTTTAAACGCAATACTAATGAACTCATTACGCAGATGAAAGAAACTGGAAACCCAGTAGTTTTAACAGTTAATGGTAAAGCAGAGTTAGTAGTTCAAGATGCTGCTGCTTATCAAAAATTACTTGATACTTTGGAGAAGTTAGAAACTCTAATTGGTATCAAAAAAGGATTGGAAGATATAGAAACAGGGAATACACAATCTTTAGATCAGTTTATTGAAGAGCAAGTCCTAAGTTGACAATTTCATAGACAAAACTATACTTGTATTGACAAAAATCAATATATTTTTAGGAAAAAATCAACTACTTGATATATAATACGGTGATATCAAGTATTGAATTGAGACTATTGCCGACGCGAAAACCAAGCAATGATGGTGGTAGTCTTTTTCAGAAACTTAATTGGAACACAATCGCGTCTGGCTAAGGCGTGAAAGTCTACTGAGGGATAACTGCTCCCATGCTCCCGTTGAAGTAGAAAGTAAAGTCTAGTTTTGTCTAGGTTTTATATAGCAGATGCAGAAAAAACATGGAATTTCAGGTTAAATTAACTGGTAATGCCAAGTTGGAAGTAGAAACTGCATGAATTTCTGTTTAGTAGTTCAATGGAAATTAACGTCTATATTTTTACTTTACTAATTGCGTATTTATATTTAACTTTCTCTGCTGCTTATGATACTTGTGTGCGTACTACAAATTGAAGTGCGTAATGTCGGTTATAAATAATTTTGTTTATGCTGTCAGTTATCAGTTATCAGTTGCTAACGACTAATAACTAATAACTAATAGACATTTCCGGGAATTACAGCTATTTTCAGGTAAATAAACCACATTTTGATTTAGGTTTCGCGTCAACAATGTAGGGGCGTTCGCGAAGCGTGCTGGAAGCATCAGCATTCGGACAATTAATTATCGGTTTTTACCTAAGACTATCATCCGAATGCTTCGCCCTGACTCTGGTCTAAAGACATGAAAACTGCTGTAATGTAGAGACGTTCTATATAACATCTCTACAAGGGTTTTAGAAAACGCACATTTAATTTTCGGACAAGTCTAATGACTAATAACTAACGACTAATGACTAATTGACTATAATCCAGGCAGTTCTAGTCCACTAGTCAAATCTTCCATACGTTCCCGCATAGTCGCAGTAGACTTGTTGTAGGCATCTTTCATAGCTGCTGTTACGAGGTCGGAAAGTAGCTCTGAACCTTGTGCTATTGCGTCTGGGGAAATTTCTACTCTTCTGGGTTCTTGGTTGCCACTAACAATTACTTTAACCAGTCCACCACCAGATTCTCCTTGAATTTCCATTTGCTCTAATTCTTCTTGGAGACGCTTTGCACCTTCTTGAACCTGCTGTGCTTTTTTAAAAGCGTCCGCAAGTTCTTTCATTTTTCCTAGGCCAAAACCAAATCCCTGTCCTTTTCCTGCTGTCATAACAAATTTTCCACTTGTGCTTTGAATAACAAATCAAATTCAATTATAGTTGGGTTGGGTAATTGGTAATGGGTAATGGGTAATTAGTAATTGGTAATTGGGAAAAATAAAATTGATTACCCAGTCACCAGTCACCCATCACCAGTCACCAGTCCCCTATCAACAAACTGCTTGAAACTCGCCAATCATTTTAACCTCTGGCTCTAACCAAATTGACCAACGTTCTTGTACTTCACGTTGAATATGATTAATGAGACAGAAAATATCGCTGGCTTTAGCTCCACCACGATTAACGATAAAATTAGCATGAAGTTGTGCAACTTGCGCTCCACCGATTTGATAGCCTTTTAAACCAGCTTGTTCAATTAACCATCCAGCAGTGTAAGGCTTAGGATTGCGGAAAACACTGCCACAACTGGGAAAATTATAAGGTTGGGTAGAAAGGCGATGTTGTTTATGTTGTTTGGTTGTAGCTATAACTTTTGCTGGATCTGCACCGGGTTGGAGTTGCAAGGTTGCTTGAGTAACTATCCGTTTTCCCCCTTGCAATAATGAAGTCCGATATTTGTAACCTAATTCCGCTGGGGTGAGAGTTTCTAATGTACCATCAGGAGAGAGCAATTCCGCGCTCACCAACATATCTGCAATACAGCTATTATGCGCTCCTGCATTCATCACAACTGCACCACCAACAGTTCCCGGAATACCCACAGCCCATTCTAACCCTTCCCATCCCAATTCTGCGGCTTCCCATGCCAAGCTAGGAATAGATTCGCCTGCGGCGACAGTTAATTGACCTGTTTCTAGGTCAAAATGCTTGGAACGAAAATGACGAGTAGCAATCACTAAGCCTGGTATACCTTGATCGCTGACCAACAAATTAGAACCTGCTCCCAGGATGGTTATTGGTAAATCTTGTTCTTTTGCGTACTCAATACTTGCTTGTAATGCTTCTAAGTTGCGTGGAGCAACGTACCATTGGGCTTCTCCTCCAACTCTGTAGGAAGTAAATGCTGATAAAGAAGCCTGGGTTTTAATTACACAATCAGTACCGGGTAAGTAAATTACTTCACTATCAACAGAATTAATTGTTTGCTGTTTATTTGTAGTCAAAGCAGAAATCTTACAGACGTTTCCAGCAGCCTGGGAAGTTATCATCGTTGCTTTAATTGGTAATTTTTATTACTCTTTTACCGTAAAATTCCGGCAATAAGTTTAACTAATGAAACTATTGCTAGATAGGAAATTCGCACAAGAAACAAAACCTAGAAAACCTAGAACTGTGCTTTGCTTAGGATGTGGCTTTAGCTGGTTCACGAAGTGTAGCAATTACTTCAGGAATCGCTTGATTCAGATTACCAGCACCTAAAAATAGCGCCAAATCACCAGAACGCAGGTTTGACAATAAAAACTCGCACACAGAGGATAAAGTCGGTTGATAAATAACCTGCTGATGCTGCTTCCCTATTTCTGCTGCTAATTGTTCACCATTAATCTGTCCTAAATCGGGTTCTCCGGCGCTGTAAATGTCAGTGAGAACTACTAAATCAGCATGGGTAAAAGATTCGGAAAATTCTTCTAAAAAGGTAAGTGTCCGACTATAACGATGGGGTTGGAAGATGGCAACTACCCTTTGTCCTGGTCTGGCCTGAAGACGTGCTGCGGCCAAGGTAGCACGAATTTCGCTAGGGTGATGGGCATAGTCATCTATAAAAGTAATACCAGCCGCTTCTCCCCGGAACTCAAAGCGCCGTCTTGCTCCTTCAAAGGTAGCAATACCTTTAGCAATTTCCCCAAATTCTAAACCCAGGGCGCGTCCTACGGCTACTGCGGCTAAAGCATTGCTGAGATTATGCCGACTCAAAAGTTGTAGATTTAATACACCCAAGGCTTTACCTTTTTCCCAAACCAAAGCTGTTGTACCATCAGCACGATAGTCAATGTTGGTGACGGTATAGTCAGCGCCAGTATCTGGATGTAGACTATAGCTGATGTTTGGGTTAAGGCGATCGCGCACTGTGTCACAATCAATGCTACCTACTAAAATTTGGCAACCCTCGGCAAATTTTTGGAAAGTCTCAACTACTTCGTCTAATGTTTCGTAGTGGTCAGGATGATCGAGTTCAATATTGGTAATTATCCCAATAGCAGGGGCGTGTTTTACCAGAGAACCGTCAGATTCATCTGCTTCAGCCACTAGATACTTGCTTTCCCCTAATCTAGCATTCCCTTCCCAGGCATTTACTTCTCCACCGACTAAAATGGTCGGGTCAAGACCAGCTTGCCATAGCATATAACCAATCATGCTACTGGTTGTAGTTTTGCCGTGAGTTCCTGCTACAGCAATGCTATAATAATCAGCAATTAAGGCTGCTAGGACATCGGAACGGTGTAAAATAGGACAACCTAATTCTATGGCAGCTTTATATTCCAAATTACTGGTATTAATAGCTGTTGAACAAATTACTTGAGGTAAGTTAGACTTATCAACGGGCAATTTTTCTGGTGAATTTAATACTATTCCATCAGCCGATTCTTGAGGACGAAAGAACTCCAGATTGCTGGCTTCTTGTCTACTAAAAATGTGAGCGCCCAGGGATTCTAATTTGCGTGTAATCTGATTAGGTCGCAGATCAGAACCTGATACTGGTAATTGCCGTTTTGTCAACACATAAGCTAGAGCCGACATTCCTATACCGCCAATCCCAATGAAATGAAATGGTCTACCGCTAAAATCTATCTGACTATTCATCTTTTGTTCCTCTTACACCACACCACAAAATCTTGACATAAGACACGCGTATCATAACAGGATTTTGATTTTTACAGATACTGCTCCTGTAGGATTTTCATATCTGAATAAAGGGTTAATTTTTTACTTTGTTTTTGCCTGTTCAGAAAGATATTACCCTGACGATAGAGTTTCTCTATTTCTGATATCTTTTTATGATTATTCTGAAAACTGGGGTAACATCGGGAAAAAAAATCCTGTAATGTTAAATACATATCGTTGATGGCTTTACTAAAAGTGGATACGGAATTCCTTGAGTTACAAACATAATTTGACACTAAGTAGGTAGGCGTTAAAAATGATCGTTATGACAAGGCAGGAGGGAAGAGACTTTTAAGTAACTTTACTTTTTGTTACATACGTTGGTTTTTTTGTGCTTTTCTACTTAATATCCAGCCAGCAGGTGAATTGACTACAATAGTACATTGGTAGGGAAAAGATTATTCAACTAGTTGCAGTAGGAAATTTGAGGAGGCAGGAGGTAGGAAGTAAGAGACAAAACTTTAGCAGTGTGCTTTACTTTACCTGAATATTCCCGCACATCAAATGCAGAAACTAGCAATTTTTGGAGGTACATTTGACCCAGTTCACTGGGGACACCTACTCGTAGCCAAAACGGCTTTGACGCAATTACATCTAGAACAAATAATTTGGATACCTTCAAAAAATCCTCCTCATAAACAAGCCGCACTGTTTGAACATCGAGTGGCAATGCTGGATATAGCTACTAAAAATAACCCAGCTTTTACAGTCTCACTGATTGAGAGAGAATGCTCTGGGACTTCATACTCTATTAACACCCTGATTGATTTATCTGCTTTTTACCCAAATACTCATTGGTACTGGATTATTGGTTTGGATGCTTTCCAAACTTTACCTCGTTGGTATCGTGGATATGAACTAGCACAAATGTGTGATTGGTTAATTGCCCCCCGACAGGTCGGTGGTGAGACTATAGCTCAAAGTGAGTCAATCTGCAACCAAGTAGAAAAAAAATTTAGAGAAAAATCATATACAATCAATTGGCAGTTACTGCATACACCTTTAGTAAGAGTTTCGTCAAGTATCATCCGTGAACTTTGTCGCCAAGGCTGTTCCATTGATGATTTAGTACCGAAATCAGTCGGCTTGTACATCGCCACTCACAATCTTTACACTCATAATTCTGAATAAATTCTGTATTTTTTTTGGGATAGAACACTTTATAGTTATAAATACTCCTCCCCTTTGCGATATGATTGGGGTCTGGAACAGAATCAAAACATTTACTCCAATCTACTCATTGAGTGAAAAAATCTAGACTTCAACACTCAAAGGTGTGATAATTACCCTGTTTTTAGGTAATAACCAAGCCTAAAGCATTTGCACAGTAGGGTGAGTTACACCCAATCTTAAAGCCTGTGGACTGGGTAGTGCCAACACTTCCAGAGTGAAGCAGGAAGTAGACAAAGCTCATGAGTAATTTTGAGTAGGTTTTATATAACGGTCAACGATATCAATTTATAGGCATAAATACAGAGGGCAAGACACTGTGATTAGAGTTGCAATCAACGGTTTCGGGCGCATTGGACGGAACTTCGCACGCTGCTGGATAGGTAGAGAGAATAGCCCAGTTGAACTTGTGGGTATCAATGACACTTCCGATCCTAGAACCAATGCTCACCTGCTCAGATATGACTCGATGCTGGGAAGGTTACAAAATGCGGATATTACTGCTGATGATAATTCCATTACTGTCAACGGTAAGACCATTAAATGCGTATCTGATCGCAACCCAGATAACTTGCCCTGGAAAGAATGGGAAATTGATCTGATTATTGAATCCACTGGTGTTTTTACCAGTAAGGAAGGGGCAATGCGCCACGTTAATGCTGGTGCTAAAAAGGTGCTGATTACTGCTCCTGGTAAAAATGAAGATGGTACTTTTGTGATGGGTGTGAATGATGAAGATTATGATCACAACGTACATCACATTATCAGTAACGCCAGCTGTACCACTAACTGTTTAGCTCCTATTGCCAAGGTGCTGCATGAAAAATTTGGCATCATCAAAGGCACAATGACCACTACTCACAGCTACACAGGAGATCAGCGCATCTTAGATGCTTCTCACCGTGATTTGCGTCGCGCTAGAGCGGCTGGTATTAACATTGTTCCCACTTCTACTGGTGCGGCTAAAGCGGTAGCTCTGGTACTCCCAGCTTTAAAAGGTAAGCTGAATGGTACAGCTTTGCGTGTACCCACCCCTAATGTTTCAATGGTGGATTTTGTAGTTCAGGTTGAAAAACCCACTATTACAGAAGAAGTTAACCAAGTCCTCAAAGATGCTTCTGAAACCTATCTCAAAGGCATTTTAGGTTATAGCGAACTTCCTCTAGTATCTTCTGATTATCAAGGTACAAATGAATCTTCCATTGTTGATGCCAACTTAACTTTGGTTATGGGCAATGACATGGTAAAAGTGATGGCTTGGTATGACAATGAGTGGGGTTATAGCCAACGCGTTTTAGACTTAGCTGAGTTAGTAGCCAATAAATGGGCATAATTTAGGTGACAGGTGACAGTAAGAAGGCAAAAGGCAAAAGGCAAGAGTTTATTCTTTCCAATTACCAATTACCAATTACCAATTACCAATCACCTAACTAAAATGCTGAAATCCCTGGCTAAGTGTTAAAACTTGGTCGGGGATTTTTTCGTTTTCATGTTGTAAAATTACTGTTGAGCCTGGTGTAATTTTACCGACAATGGCTGCACCTGCACCTAGTTTTTTTACTAATTCTAATGCGGTTTGTGGTGGTAAACAGAGGACTAATTCAAAATCTTCGCCACCATATAGGGCATAATTGAGCGATCGCTCTTGACTTAACCAATGATGAAAAGCTAATGGTAGAGGAATTTTACTTGCTTGTAAAATAGCGCCTACTTTACTAGCACGGCAAATTTGTAATACTGCATCGGCTAAACCATCACTGCTATCCATCCCAGCAATTTTAGATTTTAGATTTTGGATTTTGGATTGAGATTCTATAATCTCCCACAATAGGGGTATGACATCTAAACGGGGGTTGGGGCGCTGGTGTGCGGTGATTAAAGCTCTCTTTTCTTCTGATTTGAGATTTTGACCTATTTCGGGATTTAAGAGCAGTTCTAAGCCTCCACGGGACGCTCCATGAATACCTGTAACGACTATGGCATCACCTATTTGAGCGGTGGAACGACGGATAATAAAATCAGGGTTGGCTTGACCAAAGGCGGTTATGGATAAAGTGGTAATGGGCGATCGCACTATATCACCACCAACTATAGGAACGTTATATTTTTGCAAGCATTCTGTCATGCCCTGATACATTCTTTCAACCCATTCAACGCTTAAATCTCCTGGTAAACCCAGTCCAACGGTGATACCCAAGGGAAAAGCCCCCATAGCGGCTAAATCGGATAAATTAGCAGCAGCAGCACGCCAACCAGCATCCTCTGGAGCAGTGGTAACATCACTAAAATGTACACCATCAACTAACATATCTGTAGTTACTACCAAAGATTGCTTTGATTCTGTCGCCAGAACTGCCGCATCATCACCTATCACCTCTGAAGGACAGAAGCGTTGTAATCTCTCTAAAAGACCTTGTTCGCCAATATCTCGTACTCGCAAATTTTCTGCTGGTAAATTAGACATCATTTTGTATTAATTGAAGAGGCAGGAGGCAGGAGGCAGAAGGCAGAAGGCAGGAGGCAGAAGGCTGAAATTTTGAATATTTGTATTTTCCTATTCCCACTGATAACTGATAACTAATAACTAATAACTAATAACAACTAATAACTGATAAAAATGCGAACTATTGCGGAAATTAACGAAAAAATCAACCAAAAACGCGCCGTAGTTTGGACAGTTGAAGAACTGAAAAAACGAGTAGCGGAAATCGGTATCACCAAAGCTACTAAAGCAGTTGATGTTATTACCACCGGCACTTTTGAACCAATGGAGTCCAGCGGTGCAATTATTAATTTAGGACATACTGACCCACCGATCAAAATTCGCCGCTGTTGGTTAGATGGTGTACCAGCATATTCTGGATTTGGTGCAGTAGATTTATACTTGGGTGCTAGTTGTGCTGTGGAAACGACAGAGGGTGAAGAACTGAGAGAACGTGGCGGAGGCCATGTAATTGAAGATTTAATAGCAGGTAAACCTATACAAGTAAGGGCTTTAGGACAAGTTACCGACTGTTACCCCAGAGCAACTTTTGAAACTACTATCACCTGTGACACTATCAACCAATTTTATTTATTTAATCCGCGCAATCTTTATCAAAACTTTATTATTGGGGTAAATGGAGGCGATCGCCCACTGCATACCTATCTAGGACCCCTCCAACCCCGTTTAGGTAATGCAGTTTACTCCAACCCTGGGGCAATTTCTCCCTTATTCAATGATCCCGATTTACAACTTGTGGGAATTGGGACAAAAATCTTCTTAGGTGGTGGAATAGGTTATGTAGCGTGGGAAGGTACGCAGCATTTCCCCTTACAAAAGCGGTTAGCTAATCGAACACCCATTGGACCATCGGCCACTTTAGCCTTAATTGGTGATGCCAAACAAATGGATGCGCGGTGGGTGCGGGGTTGTTACTTCAAAAGTTATGGACCATCTTTGATGTTAGGTGTGGGTGTGCCACTTCCGGTTTTAAACGAAGCAGTAATTGAACGTTGTGCAGTCCAAGATCAAGACTTAGTAGCGCCAATAGTAGACTTTTCTATTCCCCGTCGTGTCCGTCCCACCTTTGGTTTAGTTAGTTATGCTCAACTAAAATCGGGAAAAATTCCCATAGAGGGTAAAGCGGTGCGAGTTGCTCCTTTAGCCAGTATGTTTCTCTCACGACAAGTAGCCTTAGAGTTGAAACAATGGATAGAAGCTGGAACATTTACCCTCACAGAACCAGTTGCTCCCATTCCTAGTGAACGAGCTTTTCTACCCCAGGACAGGTGGACAGACTTTTAATGGTGATGGGTGATGGGTGATTGGTGATGGGTGATGGGTGATGGGTGATTGGTGATTGGTGATTGGTGATTGGTGATGGGTGATTGGTGATGGGTGATGGGTGATGGGTGATTGGTGATGGGTGATGGGTGATTGGTGATTGGTGATGGGTGATTGGTGATGGGTGATAGGTGATGGGTGATGGGTGATTGGTGATGGGTGATGGGTGATTGGTGATGGG
>NZ_JACJUZ010000107.1:0-12138 GCF_014299995.1 Sphaerospermopsis sp. LEGE 00249
GGGTGGTTCTGTTTGTGGGGGAAGGGGAGGAGAGTAAGTCATTTGATTTTGGATTTTAGATTTTAGATTGCTGATAAGTTCTTTAACTTAGCCATTAAGCCACAACCGCATTTGTATCTAACAGATAACGATCACCATTCATCTCTTAAAGACCTTTGCATTTCAACTGCATCTCCTCGCCAATTTAAACGCCCGATTAAATCAGAGAAATCATACTTTTTCGGTTTCTTATCAGTTGAAATAGCTAAACTTTTCACATTCTCACTATCAGAATTTAAAGCATACTGTTTTTGTAGTAATTCTGTTAAATCTGAAGATAAATCCCCTTTAAGTAAGGACATTGCTACCTGTGCTTGTTCATCTGGTGGTAACTGTTTTACAACTGCAATCAGTTGTTCTAGGGTAATAGGAATAGATATCATTGCATCTTGAAATATTGTTTACTTAATTAAATTGTAAAGCTATTTAAAACCATTTTGTTGCCAATCCTGTAAAAAATCCTTAAAAAGAAATCATCCTGTAAGTCCTCAAATCCTGTACTTCGACTTCGCTCAGTAACCAGACATCCTGATTCAGACAATTTCAATTTCCTATGTCAGCAATAACAAGATAGGGGTTTGGCATCGCTAAACCCCTACATATTGTACCTACTGACTCGCTTTTTCTGTTAACTTAGTCAACACATCATTAGACCTTTCCACAAAAGACTTCATGCCCTCAGCGTCAAAGCCTTTTTGTGACATCAACGCTAAATCATAAACGTGCTGACAAATCATTTTTGTTAACTGCGCTGTGGGTGATTCTCCATCACCTTGAATAATACTTCCTTGGTTCAAGGTTAACAAGTTTTGAATCAAAGGATGGGCGGTATTTACTAACAAAATATGATCTTCAGGAAATTCTGCATTTTGCTGTTGCATCATGGCGTTCATATCTCGCAAACGACGCAAAATTTCTGGTAACAATACCATTGCTGGTGGTGTTCCTTGGGGATTATCTGATTTTAACGCCTCGGTACGAATATTAACTTTTGGTTTGTTGAGTGATTTTTCAAATAATTCTTTGATAATTTCACTCTTGGTTTTGTTGGTTGTGGGGTCTACAATTTCCCCTGATTTATCATCTAATAATGTGTTATCAATGTCAGAGTCTACCCGTGTAAATTTAACGTCCTGATATTCTCTTTCTAGGAAGTTAATAAAGTGGGTATCAATGAAGGAGTCCATAAATAGAACTTCTAAACCTTGGTTTTTGTGAAGTTCTACATAAGTCGCTTGACTCGCTTCATCGGTGCAGTAGAAAACTTTATTTTCGTGGCGTTCTTTGTTGCGTTCTAAATATTCTTTGAGGGTGGTATAAGGTAAACTGGTGGTGTTTCCTGGGGTGACATCTTGCCAAACATCACTCTCAGAAGATTGTACTTCTACTGCGGGTATTTCTGTTTTTTCGGCTTCTAATTTGGCAGTGGTGCGGAAAACGATGATGTCTTCAACTTGTTTCTTAAATTTCTCATCGTTGAGAACACCAAATTTAACGAATGTGCCTAAATCTTTCCAGGCGTTGATATATTTTTCTTTGTCGGTGCGATATAATTCTTTCAAGCTATCGCCGACTTTTTTAGCGATGTAATCACCGATTTTTTTAACTGTGCGATCGCCTTGTAATGCACTCCGGGAAACGTTCAAAGGAATATCTGTACTATCAATTACCCCCCGCATAGGTAGTAAAAATTGAGGAATAATTTCATCACAGTTATCACTTACAAAAACCTGATTACAGAATAACTTTGTTTGTCCTTTAGTGACATCCACATCAGGGCGCATTTTCGGGAAATACAAAATCCCGTTCACAATAAAAGGATAATCTGTATTTAGATGCACCCATAACAAAGGTTCTTCTTGGAAAGGATAAAGATAGCGGTAAAATTCTAAATAATCTTCTTTAGTTAAACTGCTAGAAGATTCGCGCCAAGGTGCTTTTTGTTTATTCAAAACTTCCCCATCTAATTTGATGGGAACTGGCATAAAATCACAATAGGTTTTAACTAAATTCTTAATTCTCGCAGGTTCTAAATATTCTTCCTCATCAGGCATTAATGTTAAAGTAATGGTAGTACCGCGAGTAGTGCGGGAAGATTCATCCAAGGTAAACTCTGGTGAACCATCACAACTCCAGTGAACCGCTTGAGAACCTTCTTTGTAGGAAAGGGTATCAATTTCTACTTTTTTCGCCACCATGAAGGAGGAGTAGAAACCTAAACCAAAATGTCCGATAATTGGTTGATCGGCTTTTCCTTCATATTTGTGAATAAATTCTTCCGCACTGGAAAAAGCAACTTGGTTAATATATTTTTTGACTTCCTCTGTAGTCATTCCGATACCATTATCGGAAATGGAGAGAGTTTTGTTATCTTTATCTATGGCAATGGTAATTTCTGGTTCACCGATATCTCCGTTGTATTCTCCTGCACGGGAAACCATTTTGATTTTTTGGATCGCGTCTACTGCGTTGGATACCAGTTCCCGCAAGAAAATTTGATGATCTGAATAGAGAGATTTTTTGATAATTGGGAAAATATTCTCAGTATGGATACTGATAGTGCCTTGTTCTAACATAGTTATCCGTGTGTTTGATTTACTTGCAGATAATTCTAAGGATCAATTTTCGTCTATATATGTCTTTTTTGAGGTAAGGAATACCTCTAAATAATGATTCGGATTACACTACCATGTTAGGGGGATTGGTGACTAGGGACTCGTGACTGGTGACTGGGTACTGGGAAGAGAATTTGAGGTAAACAATTGTAACAGTATTAGTGGATGATTTTAAGTAATTATGATGAAATGGGTATATTCGACTATTTTTATAATCAATTTGAGCAATTCAATTCAGGAGGTTTGAGTTATGGAAGAATTACTAGAACTTCAACAATTACTGATAAATGGCAATATTCCTGGTGCATTGCTGCTAGTTGAAGAGATGACGGAAATGAGTAAAGATGATAAGCTGAATAAAATTTTTAGTTTTGGTAAAATTATTCTTCTGCATCTAATTAAACAAGCTGCGGAAAAACGTACCACTAGATCATGGAATTTGTTTCTTGCTAATGCAGTGAAAGAAATTCAACGCACCAACAAGCGTCGTAAATCAGGAGGAGTGTACTTTACCAGTGAAGAATTGCGAGAAACTTTAGAAGATGCTTATGAATTATCATTGAATGGTGCAGCAAAAGAAGCATTTGAAGGTAAATATGAAACTGAAGAATTAGCAGTAATGGTAGATAAGGAAATGATATTACAACAAGCTATTGATTTAATTTTAGAAAATGCCAAGTAAACAAAATAGAAAGTAAGGGTTTAGCAATGCTAAACTCTTTTATTTATATTTTATTTATAAAGTATTTGAACATTTTTTAAGTGTAATTATCCTATGAATTTTAACAACATTGACAAACAAATAAATATCACACAAGATGGAAAAGATAATACGATAATTATTACCATTCCTTCCCAACCCACACAACTACAAGCAAACCCCTTCACACCACCCCAACCCCTTGAAGGTGGACTGTTTGGAGGTGAAGAGGAATGAAACTGTATGCAGTCATAACACGATATCCTATCATCCTGGACATCCTGATTCAGACAATTAGATGCTTTGCCAAATTAAGAGGGAGATTCAAAACTTACATCTTCATAAACATCATTTATAGAACATTGAAAATCTACACTTGCTAAATGTAAATTTTCCTCCTTTCCATAACTATACAATACCCATTGTCCTTCTAAATTACGACGAAAAACATCTACATTGATTTTATTTTGACTGACTAACACATATTCTTGCAGTGTGGTTAAATTACGATAGTCAGCAAACTTATCACCTCTATCAAAAGCTTCTGTAGTAGGAGATAAAACTTCGATAATTAGACAGGGATAACGTAAAAAGTTATTAAAGGCTTTATCTCTTGAATCACAACTAACAATTACATCAGGATAATAATAAATATCCATTGTTTCAATATGTGCTTTCGTGTCGGAAATATAAGCTTGACAACCTTTTCCGCGCAGATGATTTCTTAACATAGCAAACACATTGCCACTAATAACTACATGAGTATTACTAGCACCAGCCATTGCATAAACTTGTCCCTGTCTGTATTCATGTTTGATAGAACTGGTTTCTTCTAATTCTAAATATTCTTCAGGGGAAATATAGTTATAACTAGGATTTGCAATCATCGAAAATCACCTCAATAAATATATTAGGTAATGCAACATAATCTTGTGGGGTTAATTATCCTATCCACTCCCACAAGATATATAAACCTACACCTCAGAAGATGCTTCTACTAATTTCACATTCTTTTTCCCCACAGATACTTTAACTGCTTGTTTTTTAGAGAATGTCAACCCGTTTTCACCTTTATCTATAAAAATTGTATCCCCAGAAATAAAGGTATTTTCTAACAATTTGGTAGCCAGGGGGTTTTCAACTTCACGCTGAATTGACCGTTTTAGCGGACGTGCGCCATAAACTGGATCATATCCAGCTTCAACTAAATAATCACAAGCAGCTTGGGATATTTCAAAGGAAATTTTTTGTTCTTTGAGGAGTTTTTCCACTCGTTTTAGTTGAATACGGATGATATGGCGCATTTCTGAACGACTGAGGGTATGGAATAGGATTAAGTCATCAACGCGGTTAAGAAATTCAGGGCGGAAGTGCGATCGCAAACCTTCCATCACTTTATTTCGCATCATATCATACTTTGAATCATCACCAGAAACATCAAGAATATGTTCGCTGCCGATGTTGCTAGTCATTACTATAACTGTGTTTCGGAAATCTACACCCCTTCCTTGAGAGTCAGTAACTCTACCGTCATCTAACACTTGCAGCAAAATATTAAATACATCGGGATGGGCTTTTTCCACTTCATCTAGTAACACCACAGAATAGGGATGACGACGGATAGCTTCGGAAAGTTGACCACCTTCTTCATAACCGATATATCCGGGAGGCGCACCCACTAACCGAGAAACGGAGTGTTTTTCCATGTACTCGGACATATCCAAACGCACCAAAGCATCATCAGAATCAAAGAGAAATTGAGCTAAGGCGCGGGCGAGTTCGGTTTTACCGACTCCAGTGGGTCCCATGAACAAAAATGAACCAATAGGACGAGATGGATCTTTCATTCCCGCACGGGCGCGACGAATAGCAGCGGAAACAGCAGCAACAGCTTCTTCTTGTCCAATAACTCTTTCGTGTAAATGGCTTTCTAATTTCAGTAATTTCTGGCGTTCTGACTCTAAAAGGCGGTTAACTGGTATACCTGTCCATTTGGCGACTATTTCCGCAATGTCAGCTTCGGTCACTTGTTCCCGTAGCAGGGTAGAACCTTGATTTTGAATTTCTAATAACTGGGCTTCTTTAATTTCTCGTTCTCTTTGTACTCCTTCTAATTTGCCATATTTCAATTGAGCAGCTTTGTTTAAATCATAATCTCTTTCAGCTTGTTCAATTTGCACTCTGAGCGCGTCCTCTTCTTTCTTTAAGGTGCTGATAGCTTCTAATAATTGCTTTTCTCCTTGCCATTGTTCGTTAAATGTTTGTTGTTTAACGGTTAAAGTGGCAATTTCCTGTTCTATTCTGTCTAAACGTTCCTTTGTTTGCGGTGTAGCTAGTTCTTCACCTGATAAGGATAGTTTTTCCATTTCTAGCTGCATTAAGCGTCTATCAATGGTTTCTAACTCCGCAGGTTTGGAGGTGATTTCCATTTTTAATTTCGCTGCGGCTTCGTCTACTAAGTCAATAGCTTTATCAGGTAAAAACCGATCTGCAATATAACGGGCTGATAATGTTGCTGCTGCCACTAAAGCGGAATCGGAAATTTTAACGTTATGATGTACTTCATAACGCTCTTTTAAACCCCGTAAAATGGAAATAGTGTTTTCTACGGTGGGCTGATCTACATATACCTGTTGAAACCGCCGTTCTAAGGCTGCATCTTTTTCTATAAATTTACGATATTCGTCTAAAGTTGTTGCACCAATACAACGCAATTCACCACGGGCTAACATAGGTTTCAGTAAATTACCCGCATCCATTGATCCTTGTTGGTTAGAACCTGCACCGACAACGGTATGCAGTTCATCAATGAATAGGACTACTTGCCCGTTGGATTCAGTAACTTCCCGGAGGACGTTTTTTAAACGGTCTTCAAATTCACCACGGTATTTTGCCCCAGCGATTAAACTACCAATATCTAAAGATATCAATTGACGGTTTTTTAAAGACTCAGGAACATCACCATTAACCATTCTTTGGGCTAAAGCTTCGGCGATCGCAGTTTTGCCAACGCCAGGTTCACCAATCAAAACCGGGTTATTTTTACTACGTCTGGATAAAACTTGAATTACACGCCTAATTTCATCATCACGTCCAATAACCGGATCTAATTTTCCTGCCTTTGCTTGTTCTGTTAAATCCCTACCAAAACGTTTTAAAGCTGGTTCATTCAGATCCGCAGATTCTTTTTCTCCTGCTTTTGTAGAAACTCTTTGAGTCACGCGAACATTTTTAATAGCGGTTTCTAACTTAGCAATATCAACATTTAAACCTTTAAATATCCGTCTTCCAATGCGTTCATCTTCCGCAAAAGCCAATAAAACATGACCTTCCGAGATTTCCCCTTCCTTCATTCTCCCACGAATTTCTTCGGCTCGATCTAGCAGCAAATCTAAATTTCTTCCCAGATACAACTGATCACTTTTAGCTACTTTAGGCTGACGTTTAGTATAACCTTCTAATTGCTCCTGTAACCGAATCGGATCAATTTCCGCACGGGCTAAAATACCTGAAGTTACACTACTAGATTCTTCTAAAAGAGCAAGAATTAAATGTTCTACTTCTAATTGTTGTTGTTGATAAGCGCGGACAATATCTTGAGATTTAATAACAGCATCCCAAGCTGTATCAGTAAATTTATTTGGATCTGTAGGCTGCATTTTTAAGATTTTCGATTTTAGATTTTTAAGATTGACGATTTTAGGTTATAAATTGGTGATTGGCAAATAATCACAAGTTTATACAGACGATGGTGATCGTGGCGATGGTGATGGTGGGACCAAGCCCACCCTACTCTAAGATAAGATACTTTAGACGATAATTACTGACTAACCATTTCTGCTGGGGATTTTTCTGTTTCTGTTGTACCGTGAGTAGCCAGTTGAATCAATTCAACTTTATAACCATCGGGATCTTCAACAAAAGCGATCACTGTTGAACCGTGTTTCATAGGACCAGGTTCGCGGACTACCTTACCTCCACGGTTTCTAATTTCCTCACAGGTGGAGTAAATGTCATCTACTCCCAGGGCGATATGACCATAGGCGTTACCCAAATCATACTTTTCCACGCCCCAGTTATAGGTTAATTCTATCACAGTGTGGTCGCTTTCATCCCCATAACCTACAAAAGCCAGGGTAAATTCTCCACCTGGGTAATCTTTACGTCGCAGTAATTTCATGCCCAGGATATCGCAGTAAAATTGCAAGGATTTTTCTAGGTTGCCTACCCGCAACATTGTGTGTAATAACCGCATATTCACCATTTTGATTAACTATTATATTTTATATCTCATCCTTAGAGGATGTCTGACTTTTTCACAAAACTGGGGATATTATTGTTACTTATTAAGTAAATTTTGTCAGTGCTTGTGATATAATTTATTTTAATTTAGATGGAGGAAATCATCATGCTTTCATCACCTTTGATATTACATTTTCCCTCGTCAATGCCAATGACAGATGAACAATTTTTTGATTTCTGTCAGGAAAACCGTGATTTACGCATTGAGAGAAATAAATATGGAGAAATATCAATTATGCCACCAACAGGTTCAGAAGGCGGAAATCGAGAAGGTAGAATCATCCAACAAGTAATGAACTGGACAGATGAAGATGGTGCAGGAATAGCATTTTCATCTAGTACAGGATTTAAACTTTCTACTGGTGCGGAACGTTCTCCTGATGCTGCTTGGATAAAATTAGAAAGATGGAATAAATTAACACCTGAACAACAGATAAAATTTGCTCCGATTTGTCCTGATGTGGTGATTGAGTTAATGTCCCCTTCTGATAATTTGCAACCTTTAAAAGATAAGATGTGGGAATATATGCAAGAACCAGGAATACAGTTAGGATTATTAATTGATAGAAAAAATCGGCACGTTTATATTTATCGTCCTGGGGAAGATGTAGAATGTTTAGAAAATCCTGATGTTGTGAGTTGTGAACCTGTTTTACCAGGGTTTGTTTTAAGGATGGGGAAAATTTGGTAGGTATAGATTTTTGTGAGGTTGTGCTAAAATTAATTTCACTTCAGATAGAGTAACTCATTATGCTTTCATCACCTTTAATATTACATTTTCCCTCATCAATGCCCATGACAGACGATCAATTTTTTGATTTCTGTCAAGAAAACCGTGATTTACGCATTGAGAGAAATAAATATGGAGAAATATCAATTATGCCACCAACAGGTTCAGAAGGCGGAAATCGAGAAGGTAGAATCATCCAACAAGTAATGAACTGGACAGATGAAGATGGTGCAGGAATAGCATTTTCATCTAGTGCAGGTTTTAAACTTTCTACAGGTGCAGAACGTTCTCCTGATGCTGCTTGGATAAAATTAGAAAGATGGAATAAATTAACACCTGAACAACAGATAAAATTTGCTCCGATTTGTCCTGATGTGGTGATTGAGTTAATGTCCCCTTCTGATAATTTGCAACCTTTAAAAGATAAGATGTGGGAATATATGCAAGAACCAGGAATACAGTTAGGATTATTAATTGATAGAAAAAATCGGCACGTTTATATTTATCGTCCTGGGGAAGATGTAGAATGTTTAGAAAATCCTGATTTTGTGAGTTGTGAACCTGTTTTACCGGGGTTTGTTTTAAAGATGGGGAAAATTTGGTAGGTATAAATAGGAAGATGCACGTTATTAGTTTTAGAATATTGAGGGAATATATAGAAAATCATGCAGATTCTCAGGAAGCACTAAACAACTGGTATAAGATTGCTAGTAAAGCTAAATGGTCAAACTTAATTGAAGTACAACAGGTTTTTCCAAAAGCTGAAGCTGTTGGTAACTTCACAGTTTTCAATATTAAAGGGAATAAATACCGATTGATTGTTAGCATAGATTATGAAGGACAATTAATTTATATTAAATATATCCTCACTCACCCAGAATACGATAAGGATAATTGGAAAAATGACCCTTACTTTTAATCCAGAAAAATACAAAGAATTATTAAACGCATATCTCCCCAGAATTATTAAAAATGAGGCAGAAAATGAACAAGCTTTAGCTATTGTAGAAGATTTAATGCACCGAGAACGCAGTCCTGAAGAAAATGAACTTTATCAATTGTTAATAACGTTAATAGAAAAGTTTGAACAAGAATATTATCAACCTGTTCAACAAAATAATCCTCTATCTCTGTTGTTGTTTCTTTTGGAGGAGTCTGGGAAAACTAAAGCTGATTTACAAGATTTTTTAGGTTTAGAAGGTGTGGTTGATGATATTTTGAATGGTAAGCAGACAATAAGTTTAGAAGTAGCTGAAAAGCTGGGAGATTTTTTTCATGTAGAAGCAGGTTTATTTCATGATTAGCTGGTATCTTAATCTTGTAAATTCTCTAAATCAGCTAAATCTTGTAATCTCCCTGATGCTTGTTTATTTAATTTCAAATTTTCTAAATCAATAAAATTAACAAAAATATTATCAATTTTTATCTCTATTCTGGCCTGATAACAGGTTGTAAAGTCTATTCCATCTGGTGTAGTAATTAAATCAATGCGATTAGGAGGATAACCTAATTGAATAATTTGATCAGCGCATTGGAAATCTTCAGCAGTTAAACCCAAACTACCAAAACCAAATTCCACTAATGCCTTCATCAGTTTTTCAGCATTTTCCTGACTCATTTCGATCCAAATATCAATATCTTTGGTATAGCGAGGGTGTCCATGAATGGCTACTGCATAACCACCAATTACTAAATACTTTACTTGATTATCGTTTAATAATTGTATAAACTCTTTGAAATCTTGGTTCAACATTGTACTGATATTGGTGATATTCCTGACGAATTTGTTCTAGTGCTTCTAAACGTTTTTGATATGATTGCTTCTGCCAATAATAAAAATCGCTTTTCTGTTGTTTTTGATTAATTTTAGTAACAACTTTTTCCATTATTCATTTCAATAAAGTGCTATCCATAAAATTATAACTCATGAGTAGCATCTTGCAAACCCCTGTATTTTATAAATCAATATTTCCGCTTTTCGCTTTTTCCACTTTCTCAACTTGCTTAGGTACTTCTATTGTGTAAATTTAGGTACAGTTTATCCTGCTATTATTTTAATCTCTTCTGCTGTTAAATTATAAAGTTGATAAACCATTTGATCAATTTCTGCTTCTAATGCGGTTGTATCTGCATTCGGATCTGATTTTTTAGCTGTGAGAATTTGATCAACTAATTGTGTCAGAATGTCTTGATCAAGATTAGAAATTTGAGGAATAGGGATTTGTTCAAAGTATTGAGGTTTTACTTCAAGATAACCTCCACTTCTGACAACACAAATATTTCTCAAAAAATACCAAATTAGCCGAGAATTAAGGATACCAAGTAAATACTTTCCCTTGACACTTATTGGTAAAAATACTGCTGGTGCATTGAGATAAGTACCTGATTCATCAAAACAAAATTTATTTGATTTTTGCAGATTAGGAAATATAATTTTAGGTTGGGTAAACAAATCATAGTAAGCACAGTTTCTTAATTCCCACCAATATTGACCTTTGTCATATCTTTTTTTAGCTTTTTTCTGAAAATTTAATAGATGCTTAAAAATACTTGAGTATTGTTTTTTCATCGTTTCTAAAGCGTCATCTTCTGTTAGCTTACCAAAATTTAATTGTGTAGATTTACTGGCAAATATTATCATCCATTTATCAGCAGATGGAGTAACCCATTTTTTAATGTCTTTACCATCAAAAACAGGTTTTAATTCTGGATCATTAGACATTTTTTTATTAATGATAAAAGCCTCATTTAAACCAGTTAATATACCACGATAACATTTACCAAATATATCTATAATTCGATTATTTTTATTGAGTTTATTTAATAATTCTTGCTCACTATCATTTCTAAAAAGCCATACCTCACCTGATAATGATTGATGAGAAATTCGACTAAAATGTTCGGGGTTAAAAAGATTTACCCTGTCATGATATAGAGTTTTATTAACTTTAATAAAATCAAAACTTTCATGAACATTATAAGATTTGGAAGCAAGAAAAATAATTGTATAAGTAGTAGCTTCATCAAATACAACTACGGAAGTAAAATCTAAATACTTTTCAATGGTAAAATTTTTGATCACAAAATCTCTTAGTATTTTACCAGCAGTTGTTTTATCATAAGTATTGTTAATAAAACAGAATTTACCTTGATTGGCTAAAATTGAATGTGAAACCTCATAAAAATAATAAAATATATCTCCAGCAGTAGCAAAGGTAGTAAATTTATTTTTTAGATAGATTTTTAAATATCCTAATTCTTCTGATCTAATATAAGGAGGATTACCAATTACTACATCAAAACCAATAAAATCACCATCATTATTTAATACTTCAGGAAACTCAAAACGCCATTCAAAAGCATAAGTGTAAATTTTGCCATTTTCTATTTCTTCAATCTCAACCCGTAACTTATCAATTTCATTATTTAACTGACTAATTCTTTGAACCCGCAGTTTTTTCTCATCTTCACTTTCTTCTAGTAATAAGGTTTGATTTTCCAGATTGTAAACTTCCCCCTCTAATTGTCTTAATTTAGTTTTATTAGGATCACTTAATCCCAAAGTTGTTTTAAAATTACTTTTAATATCGTTAATCAATTTGTTCATTGCTCTTTTTTGTTCTCGATTTTCAGCATTGCGGTAAGTTTGTACAGCATTTCTATAAATTTCAATACTGCATTTACTTCTATTTAAAGCAACTCGCAAATCAGCATCTAACGCAAAACGACTAATTAAAGAATTACCACATTTA
>NZ_JACJUZ010000108.1:0-12043 GCF_014299995.1 Sphaerospermopsis sp. LEGE 00249
CCCCAGTCCCCAGTCCCCAGTCACCTATCACCCTTTTTCAGTTCCAGAAAAATGTCATATTGTTGACTACGATTATCTTTGACAGCAGTTGTCACCCCAACAGTGTGTATTGCTGCTAGTAATGCTTGTTGACTGGGAGATGCAGTATTGAAAGTAAAACTTTTAACCGCCCGTTCCATATCTAAGAAAAACTGTCCTTTGGGTGGATTAAGTTCAGAGGGAACTGTTTGTTGAAAAGGGCGAGTGCTGGCTAGTGTGTTGTTGGGTTTAGGAACAATTGTATCACTGACAGGAGCGCCCAAAACGAAGAAAAGCACATCTTCATCTAACCAACCATGAGTAGCAGTTAAAGTCCCAAAAGGTGAAATCCAGTTCACAACAGGTTTACCCGCCACAGTAGCAGGCTCGACTTTAAACTGATATTGATTTTTCACTACTTCATCGAGATTTTGTAAAGCAGTTTCCGCAGATTGGCGTAAATTTCCCTGAGCATCACTAGCCTTAATCATAAACACTAAACCAGCCCGAAAATTATCAGGTGCTGCATCTTTTGGCGTATTAGGAATTACAGCAACTGAAAATTCCCCTTTCATCCAACTGAGTAAATCTTTTTCTAAATCCAAATTTGTCAAAGATTTTACACTCTGTCGCAGTTTTTCCGGCTTGATAGGTGACAAAGGATTTCCTTTAGAAGTAGAAACATAGTCTGTCCACAAACGCTGTAAGTTACTGCCAGACAACATCATTAAAGTTTCACTGGGAAGGCGATTTTGCATACTCCCGGCTTTATTTTCTACCGCCAGCACGCGCTTACTATTGGGGTTTAACCAAGAAACACCCTTTAACCTAACTCCTTGTGGTTCTAAGGTAATAGTTCCCGCCACACCTTGGTTATTTTGAAGTTGCGTCAGTACCTGAGCGGGTAAACGTCGATTAGGAGCCGCTGCTGCTATTTTGGCAGCTATTGGTACATTGATATAAAATTGAGCAAAAGGTTTATAACTGCTTGTTTTTGAGAAGTTTGTGGCAAAGCCTTCTAATGTTGCCAAAGAAGCTTGATTTTTATAGGCATCAATTGTTCTTTCAGTGGTTTTAGCATTATCTGTAATCACAATAAAATGCTGATCTATTAATGCAGCCGAAAGCTTTTGTCCAGCTTGTTCTTGGGTTTGTTTAATCGTGATGCCTTGATAAGTGCGCTCAATCCATTTACCTTGTTTCAATGATTTAGGTTGTGCCAAAATACTTTTGGCAGTTTCGGGATTTTTGATTGGTAAAATCATCACCATTGACTGTTCATAAATCTCAGCATCAGTGGCTACTTGTTTAGATGTTTTATTCTCTAATGAAGGAGCTAAAACAGCGATCGTAACTTCATCCCCTACCCAGGGTTGAATATCTTTCTCGAAGTTATAACCATTATTAGTTAACAAGCGTTGTTGCAACTTGATTAAATTTTTATCCAGTGCTTTTTGAGTTTCTGGTGTCCCAAACTCCCTTAATTTTTTCCATTGTTGAGTATCTGTTGTCAAGGAAACTGCAAACAAAGCATCTTGAGGAATAATATTTGCACCCACTGGCAAATTTCTAGATAATGGTTGTCCTTGGGTGAAAAACCAATATGCAGCACTTCCAGCACCAATCAATAACCCAGCAGTTGACAGGGTTACGATTAAAGACGGTTTCTTTTTTTTCTTGATCACACTAGACACAATAGGTAGTGCCATTACAAGTTATACCTATAAATAATTGCGAACAAATTACTGATTTGATGTTTTGAATCAAACCAAGCTCATTTAATCTCGCTCAGATTCCCCACTTCTTGAAGAATTAGGGAATCTTATTGTTAACGAGAAGAAAAACAGTAAGTTATTGTTGATAGATATTTTATTTAACCTGTTTTGTCAAATTCCCAATGGAATCTTGTTGAAATTAATTTGCATCTTGAGTGAGATGTCATTCCAATACGGTGGGATAGTTATCCTAATTCAATCATTACTACCACTCAACTGTGTCTGACCTAAATATTTAGTTAAATAAGGCGAAAAAACTTCATAAATTAAGGTGAGTGGTTGTCCATGATGCCAAAACAAATAATGGCGACCCCAAAATGGTCCAGCTTGCTCAAATCCTAACTCTAAAGCTTCTGAGTAACCACAATAAATTCCGCGAATATCTCTATACAATTCTGTACGGATACGGGCTAAACTTGCCCAAATTGGTAAAGAACGATTTTGCAAAAATTCATCTACATGACTCGCTTCCCACCAAGAAGTGGCATAACCCAATCTTTTACCGGAAGCAGTCCGCAGCCATACCTGTCGCCGCAGTCTTGGACCTGGTACGGCTTCAATTAAGCTAGGGGCGTGGTCTGAATTGTTGCCAATTAAAGACATATCTATTACGTCTACTTCTGTGGGTTCACAAGTCAGTAATTGTAAATGTCTGGTTGGAGAACCATCACCTAAAAGTAGTAATTGCCAAGCAGGTGCTAACTGAGTGTGAGGTAAACCTTTTTGAATTTCCTCTCCTTCACCTTGCCAAATAGGTTTTAAACGATGCCAAGCGGTTGGCAGTGTAGTGGTTGTGGGCGTAACTATAGTAGTCAATTTTATTTACAAAACTTCACCTATCTCTATAAAAGCACAATCAGAGAATTATGTCAGTTGCGTAAATCCTGATTTCAGCATATACAATATGGAAAAAAGACTGAATTAAATACGATATTTTATGATTAACCTAGAAAATATTCACCCACTCACAGACTTCAAACGCAACGTCAAACAGTTTATCGAACACATCAAAGCTACAAAATCTCCTCTCGTTCTCACTGTTAACGGTAAAGCAGAAATTGTCATTCAAGATGTGGCTAGTTTTCAACAAACTCAAGAACGTTTACAGCTTGCAGAGTCAGAATTGCAAAAGCTAAAGTTTGAAGCATTGAAACGGGATGTAGCTTTAGGTGCGGAACAGTTAAAAAATGGAGAATACAGCGAATATAACGATGAGTCTTTACCCAATTTGCTGGAAAAGATTAAAGCAAGAGGACAGGATCAGCTAGGTAAATAAAGAGTTACATGAATAGCTACATAATTTCCCAACTAGCTGAACAAGATTTAGAAGATATATGGGTTTATATTGCCCAAAATAATCAAATCGCAGCAGATACAGAAATCGCTAAAATTTTCAATTGCTTCCCAAAGTTAGCTAAATTTCCTGGCATGGGTAGAAGCAGAGATGATTTGTTGCCAGAACTCAGAAGCTTTCCTGTTAAACCGTACATCGTATTTTACACAAAAATTGATGATGGGATTGAGATAGTTCGGATACTGCATCACTCAAGAGATATTAATAGTCAATTTACAACTGATAACTAAACTATTCTTTCCGGCTTTGCCATATCCCACATACCACCCCGCAAGCTATATAATAATGATTATCATTTTAGAAAAGCAGTAATTTTAAGGTTGTATGCTGTCTGCAAATTCAAATACTGATCAGTCATTAAATTTGGTTCAGCGTCCTCGTCGTTTGCGACGGACTCAAACCCTACGGAACATGGTCAGAGAAACCACACTCACAGTAGATGACTTGATCTATCCCATGTTTGTGATGACTGGGGAAGGACAAAAAGTAGAAATTCCTTCCATGCCGGGATGTTATCGTTATTCTTTGGATCTGCTGTTAAAAGAAATTGCCCAAGTGTCCCAATTGGGAATTGGTGCGATCGCTCTTTTTCCAGTTATCCCAGAAGACAAAAAAGACGACACAGGGACAGAAAGCTACAACCCAGAAGGTTTAGTACAAACAACCGTCAAAGCTATCAAAAAAGCCGTTCCCGACATCATCGTTATTACCGATGTCGCCCTTGATCCCTTCACCACACACGGTCATGATGGTTTAGTAGATGAAAACGGTGTTATTTTGAATGACCCCACCGTAGAAGTGTTGGCAAAAATGGCACTTTCCCAAGCTCAAGCCGGCGCTGATTTTGTCGCTCCTTCTGACATGATGGATGGTAGAGTTGGGGCAATTCGTAAAGCCTTAGACGCAGAAGGTTATATCAATGTCGGTATTTTGGCATACTCGGCAAAATACGCATCAGCCTATTATGGACCATTCCGAGATGCTTTAGATTCCGCGCCGAAATTTGGCGATAAAAAAACCTATCAAATGGATGCGGGTAACAGCAAAGAAGCATTAAAAGAAGTTGAATTAGATATCGCAGAAGGTGCAGATATCGTCATGGTAAAACCTGCCCTAGCTTATCTCGATATTATCCATCAAGTCAAAATCAATACTAACTTACCAGTAGCAGCATACAACGTTAGCGGTGAGTATGCAATGATTAAAGCCGCCGCCGCTAATGGTTGGATAGATGAGAAAAAGGTAATTTTAGAAACCTTAACCAGCATGAAACGGGCTGGTGCAGATTTAATTTTAACTTACTTCGCCAAAGAAGTGGGTTTGATGTTGATTTAAGGAGGCAGGAGGCAGGAGGCAGGAGGCAGGAGGCAGTTAATTATTTAGGACTTACGCAAAATATCTCTCAAACCCTCTTACCTTCGTGTCCTTTGCGCCTTCGTGGTTCATTCTTCCGTGTAAGTCCTGTTATTCATTCTCCCCATCTCCCCACACACCCTACACCCTATGACAAAAATTGACTTAGCAATTATCGGTGCTGGACCTCATGCACTGACTTTAGTTGCCCATCTCTTGCAAAAACGGCAGACAATGAAAGGTAAATTTGCCGTATTTGATCCGAGTGGTTCATGGATGAGTCGTTGGAAACAGCAATTTGCAGCTTTGGAAATTCCCCATTTGCGATCGCCAGCAGTGCATCATCCCCACCCTAACCCCTTTGCTTTAAGGAAATTTGCTGAATCTCGTTCTCAGGAACTTTTTCCCCCCTACGACTTACCCGGCACTCAACTATTTGCGGATTTTTGCCAGGATATCATCGCCGAACGACAGTTACAGGATCAGGTAATTCCTTTAGCTGTAACCAGCATTAAACCCCTTTCAGATCATTTGCGTCCTCAATTTCAATTAGGGCTGTCAGACGGAAAAACCGTAACTGCACGGAGGGTAGTGTTAGCAACCGGTAGCGGTAAAATTAACATTCCTGATTGGGTAAATCAAATTAAAACAGAGTATCCTGAAAATAGACTCAGCCATTCTCACACTGTAGATTTACGGAAGTATCACAGTTTAGCAGGTCAAAGAGTTTTAATTCTCGGTGGTGGTTTAACCAGTGGACATTTAGCCGTCGGTGCAATTGCCCGTGGTGCAAAAGTTCACTTAATGATGCGCCGACAATTATCAGAAAAGCTATTTGACGCTGCACCCGGTTGGTTAGGACCAAAATATCTGAAAGGATTTTTTGAGCAAAATTGGCAACAACGCTGGAAACTCATTCAAGAAGCTAGAAATGGGGGTTCAATAACTCCAGCGATCGCCACCCAACTCCGTAAAGAAAAGCATCGTGGTAATATTATCATTGATGAAAACTGTCAAATAGTCAAAGCAGAATGGTTAAGTAATAACTGGCAAGTAGAATGTGATAACGGTAATATTTACAACTTTGATTATATCTGGTTAGCCACAGGTACTAAATTTGATGTCACCACCGAACCGTTACTACAAGACATTTTAGCCACCTATCCCATCCAAATAGTCAACGGTTTACCTGTGTTAGATACTTATCTGCGTTGGCCTGGTTGTGAATTATTTATCATGGGTGGTTTAGCAGCATTACAAGTAGGACCCACAGCTAGAAACCTATCCGGTGCAAGAATGGCCTGTGAAAAAATCGTTCCGGCAATAGTTAAACCTAGTGTAGCTTTTTCACCTAGTATTACAGAAATTAAAGCCAGCTAATACAATTTTGGATTTTAGATTTTGGATTTTAGATTGGAATAAATTCAATATCATCCAAAATTCTGGCTCCTGCCTCCTGCCTCCTTGCTGTATTGTTCCAAAAAAATAAACTTCAAACTTAGTAACATTCAGACCTTTTTGCGCTAAACTGATAACGATTCTCATTTTTTTGCTATGGTCAGTTCATTAACCCAGTCCCAAGACAGCTTAAACGAGCAAGATAGCGACAAACTTACACGCATTCGCCATACAAGCGCCCATATCATGGCAATGGCGGTACAAAAGCTATTTCCAGGAACTAAGGTAGCAATTGGACCTGTCACAGAAACAGGATTTTACTATGATTTTGACTGTCCAGTCAGCATCACTACCGATGACTTGGCAAAAATTGAAGTAGAGATGAGACGGATAATAAAAGCTAATTTACCTATTATCCGCGAAGAAGTAGAAAGAGCAGAAATTCGCGCCGAAATTACCGAATTAAATGAACCCTACAAATTAGAAATCTTAGAACGCATTCCCGCATCAGAAATTATCACACGTTACTTTATTGGTACTCCTGAAATTGCCAACTCAGAACCTTCATTGTTTGTCACAGATATTAAACCTACTAATAATTGTTGGTGGGACTTGTGTGCAGGACCCCACATTAACTTTACCGGAGAAATTGATGCTAATGCCTTTAAATTATTAAATGTTGCTGGTGCTTATTGGCAAGGCGATGAAACCAAACAGCAACTACAAAGAATTTATGGTACAGCTTGGACAACAAAAGTTGAACTAGAAACTTACCTACAACAAAGAGAAGAAGCACTGCGTCGAGATCATCGAAAATTAGGTCAAGAACTTAATCTATTTAGTATTCAAGAAGAAGCTGGAGGGGGCTTAGTATTTTGGCATCCCAAAGGTGCAATTATTCGCTACATCATTGAAGATTACTGGCGCAAATCTCATCTAGAATCTGGTTATCAACTATTATATACTCCTCATGTAGCGAATCTCGATTTATGGAAAACATCGGGTCATTTTGACTTCTATCAAGAGAATATGTTTGACTCGATGGATGTGGAAAATCAGGCTTATCAAATTAAGCCCATGAATTGCCCTTTTCATGTTCTAACTTACAAACATCAACTCCATTCCTATCGAGAATTACCATTAAGATGGGCAGAATTAGGAACAGTATACCGCTATGAACGCTCTGGAGCATTACATGGTTTAATGCGAGTGAGAGGCTTTACTCAAGATGATGCTCATATTTTTTGTTTACCCGAACAAATTGCCGAGGAAATTTTAGGAGTTTTAAATCTCACTGAGAAGATTTTATCAGACTTTGGCTTTAAAAAATATGAAGTTAATCTTTCCACCCGTCCAGATAAATCAGTAGGTAATGATGACGTTTGGGAATTAGCAACCACAGCACTAGAACAAGCTTTAAATGCTAAAGGCTGGAATTATAGTATAGACGAAGGAGGCGGAGCTTTTTATGGACCAAAGATAGACATTAAAATTAAAGATGCGATCGGTCGTTTATGGCAATGTTCGACAATTCAGGTAGATTTTAATTTACCCCAAAGATTCGAGATGGAATATATAGCATCCGATGGTAGTCGTCAACAACCCATCATGATTCATCGGGCTATTTTTGGTTCTTTAGAACGCTTTTTTGGCATTTTAATCGAGAATTACGCAGGTGATTTTCCCCTATGGTTAGCACCTGTACAACTGCGGCTTTTACCTGTAAGTGATGATTGTCGAGAATATGCAACATCCGTAGCAAATGATTTACAAAAAAGCGGATTTAGAGTAGAATTAGATAGAAGTGGGGAGCGTTTAGGTAAACAGATTCGCACAGCAGAACTAGAAAAAATTCCTGTTGTTGCTGTAGTTGGTAAGAAGGAAGTAGAAAACAAAACTTTGAGTGTCAGAAGTAGAAAATCGGGAGATTTAGGGGTTTTGAATTTAGCTGAACTTGTCAAGTATTTACAAAACAGCTTAAATTTGACAGGCGGTTAATTTTTTTGATTAATTTCAAACATCAACATTTTCAATTCACAAGGTTTAAATATGAATACTGTAACAGAATCAACTGTAAATACAATTCCAGCTATTCCCAAAACAGGAATGCCTGTCACTATCATTACAGGATTTTTAGGTAGTGGGAAAACTACTCTTTTAAATCAAATTCTCCAGAATAAACAAGATTTAAAAGTTGCTGTACTCGTCAATGAATTTGGTGATATTAATATTGATAGCCAATTGCTAGTTTCTGTAGACCAAGATATGGTAGAACTCAGCAATGGTTGTATATGCTGCACCATTAATGATGGTTTAGTTGATGCAGTGTATAGAGTTTTAGAACGAGAAGAACGCATTGATTATTTGGTAATTGAAACTACTGGAGTAGCAGATCCTTTACCCATAATTTTAACTTTTTTAGGAACAGAACTCAGAGATTTAACTAATCTAGATTCAATTATTACCGTCGTAGACGCAGAGACATTTGATCAACGACATTTTGAAAGTGAAGCAGCATTACAACAAATTACCTATGGTGATATTGTTCTGCTGAATAAAACAGACTTGGTGGACTTGCATAAACTGCGAGAAATAGAAGATTTTATCCATGATGTCAAGCAAGGTGCGAGAATTTTACATACTCAATTTGGTAAAGTTCCTCTACCATTAATTTTAGGTGTAGGCTTAACACCAAAAGATGAGTATATTACCGATGATGTAGAAGATACTCACGAACATCACCACCATGATCATGACCATCATCATGAACATCGCCACCATGACCATGAACACCATGAACATCATCATCACTCCCACCATTTAGAAAATGATGGTTTTGTGTCAATCTCCTTTCAAGCAGATAAACCATTTGATGTCAATAAATTTGAGAACTTCCTAGTTGAAAAAATGCCACAGGATGTATTTAGAGCTAAGGGCATTTTATGGTTTAGTGATAGTGAGTTGCGCCATATTTTTCAACTCAGTGGACCTCGTTACAGTTTAAATGCTGATGACTGGAAAACAGCGCCTAAAAATCAGGTAGTTTTCATTGGCAGAAAATTGGATAAAACTGAAATTTATACAAAACTTAACAATTGTCTGCTATGATAAATAAGTGTTAAAAAATTGCCCAAAACAGTTAATAGTGATTTCTAAGGATGATACCCAGATCCCCCACTTCTGCGATCAATTCACAATTTATTAACACGACAATAAAAGAAGTCGGGGATCTTATCACTCTATTAACCAACAAATAATTTATCAAATCCAAAGCAAACAATGACTTTATCAATTAGTCCCGTTCTCAATTCTGCTGATCAAGTTGTGTCATCTTTATCCACTCAGCAACAACCCCAAGTTACAGAAGCAGAAATGATGCAAGCTGTCAGAACATTGCTGATTGGACTAGGAGAAAATCCTGACCGGGAAGGGTTGAAAGATACTCCTAAAAGAGTCGTCAAAGCCTTACAATTTCTTACCAAAGGATATCATGAATCCTTAGATGAACTGTTAAACGGAGCAGTGTTTACAGAAAGTGCGGATGAAATGGTATTAGTGCGAGATATTGACATTTTCAGTTCTTGTGAACATCACATTTTACCAGTCATTGGCCGCGCTCATGTTGCTTACATTCCTAATGGTAAAGTCATTGGTTTATCAAAAATTGCCCGTATTTGTGAAATGTATGCAAGACGTTTGCAAGTTCAAGAACGTCTGACTTTACAAATAGCTGACGCACTGCAAGGTTTACTCAAACCCAAAGGAGTTGCAGTAGTGATAGAAGCAACTCATATGTGTATGGTAATGCGTGGTGTGCAAAAACCCGGTTCTTGGACTGTCACCAGTGCAATGCGTGGTGTATTTTCAGAAGATGCACGCACCCGTGAAGAGTTTATGAATTTAATTCGACACAATGCTAATTTTCACTAAAGTTAGGTGACAGGTGACAGGTGACAGGTGACAGTGAAGAAAATAGAGAATATAAAACAAGTTCTTTTATATTCATTCCTGACTCCTGACTCCTGACTCCTGACTCCTGACTCCTGCTGTAATTAAGTAATTAATTTATTCATGATTTATTAGATATGATTCTCCCATCTGAAATGATTAGAAACTTAAAATTTAACTCCCAAGGTTTAATTCCTGCGATCGCTCAAGATTACCGTGATGGTACTATATTAATGATGGCTTGGATGAACGCCGAATCAATTCAAAAAACCTTAGCCACAGGTGAAGCTCATTATTGGAGTCGTTCCCGTTCTGAATTATGGCATAAAGGGGCAACATCTGGACATATTCAAAAGGTAAAAGAGCTTTTTTATGACTGTGATGGTGATACAATTCTCATCAAAATTGAGCAAATTGGCGATATTGCCTGTCATACTGGTGCAAGAAGTTGTTTCTTTAATGCTGTAGAAATTCTGTTTCCTCAAACATAATTTTAATTATCATTCTAATTATAATTATAATTCTAATTATAATTCTAATTCTAATTCTAATTCTAATTGCTCATGAATATACCAAGCATTACCGTTGTAGCTGGATTATCTGGAACTGGAAAAACTACCTGGATTCGTCAACAAATCAGAGAAATCAAACCTTCTGAAAAATTTGAGAAATTAATTTATTTCAGTCCAGGAACAGGAAACGTATTAATTGATCATAGTTGTATAGCATCTGAATTTCCAGGAATTAAAGTTTTTGGGGATAATCAAGAAATTGAATTTATTCATCACATCCCAGAAGCGAATCATATTTATATAGAATTAGGTTCTTATCTAGAATTATCAACAATATCCCAAATATTAGATAATCTCAATTATCGTGCAGTCGCTATTTTACCACCCAATGATAAAAACTCAGAATATCATACATGGACTGAAGAAATTTTCTATGGCGCACCTGTGGAAATAATCCACATAGAAAATATTTGGCGCGTGTGTACAACTGGTCAAGTTATTGATGAAAATAGTTTAGAAGATTTTTGGTATGAAATAACTCATGGTGCTTATGGTGAAGTTGTCCGCGCTAAGGGTATTTTTGATGTCAATGATGGACGTTCTATATATTGTGATTTTGTCGCTGGTGTTCCCCAAACAGAGTTTTTAGAATTAGATTTACCCAGATATTTAGAAGGTAGACCACAGCGTTTTAGTGGCTTAGAAATATCAGGTACAAATTTAGATGAACCAGCATTAAAATCAACATTATCAGATTGCTGTTTATCTGATTATTTAATTTCCCAATATCAACAACAAGTCAAACAAATTTTATTAGAAGGTCAAGCAGTATGAAAATAGCAATAATGTCATGTATTCATGGTAATAATGAAGCCTTAGATGCTGTATTATTAGATATTGAACAACAAAAAGCAGAAAAAATATTCTGTGTAGGTGATTTAGTAGGATATGGACCCTATCCCAATGAAGTTGTTAACAAAATTCGCTCTTTAGATATTCCGACCTGTATTGGTTGTTGGGATGAAGATATAGTCGAAGGTTTGAATGCTTGTGATTGTAGTTATCCTTCATTATTAGCAGAAAAAAGAGGAATCCAAGCTCATGAATGGACGAATAAAGAAATTACCCCAGAAAACCGCGAATTTTTAGCCAATTTACCTTACAGTATGCAATGGGGAAATTTAGCTTTTGTTCATGGTAGTCCTCATAGTAATCATGAATATTTATTACCAGAACTTGATGCTTTTGTCGCTTTAGAAAGGGTTATTTCTACAGGTGCAGATGTGCTGTTTTGTGGACATACTCATGTCCCTTATGTGAGAACTTTAGATGCAGGTAATTTACAGGTACGGGTTGATATAGATAGTCATAAAAAATCACAAAAAATTAGTTTTACATCTCCTATAAAGAGAATTATTAATGTTGGTTCAGTAGGAGAACCGCGACATGGTAGACCGAATGCAACTTATGTCATTTATGATCAAGAAATTCAAGAGGTAACATTAAGAGAAGTTGCTTATGATTATCAAAAAACCTGTGCAGCAATTATTGAAAAAGGATTACCAAAAATATTTGCTTGGCGTTTAGCAAATGGTTTAGAATTTGCTGAAAGAGCAGATGATCCTACTCATGTTTGTACAAGGTGATTGGTGATTGGTGATTGGTGATTGGGGACTGGGGACTGG
>NZ_JACJUZ010000109.1:0-11802 GCF_014299995.1 Sphaerospermopsis sp. LEGE 00249
AACTATCAAAGGCGTATTGAGTGATTTTCTGACAAATACCTTTTTCTTTAATCCATGCCAATTCAGGTTTTACATGATTATTAAAGAATTTTTTGAGGATGTATTTGTTTGGCTTTAATCCATCTTTGTACAAATAAGCCCAAGTCCCTAAACCCCAATTATAGGTAAACCTTGCTATACCAGCGTGTTTAGCCATTAATATTTCTTGAGTTTTATTTAACTTGAGTTGTGTTTTGATGGATAAAAGCATTTGCTGATGTCAACACTATACTTTATTATTTAATTCTGACACATTTTGCCTAATTTTTTAGTCAACTTATTCCATGTATACGTCAAATACTTGTAGTTTTGTATGTACTTGTATAGGTTTGTCTAGTAAATTGTCAACTTAGGACAAGCTCTTAACAGTCTATGGTGTAAATGGCTATGTCCATCAGTAATCTAGGGTAATTTACAGTCAATACTGTTTGGTTAAGAGTTTTTGTAGGTTGTGTTGAACAAAGTGAAACCCAACAAACGCTTGTAAAAGTTGGGTTTCGTTCCTCAACCCAACCTACATGATTTATATCTTATTAGTTGAGTGAAAAGTATTGAATTTACAGTAGACATCTCCAGAAAAGAAATTATGGAACCTATTTATGGGGGCAGGTCGAAGCATTTGGGATATCTAGATGTCTGATTTTTCCGTTAAATTATCGCCCATAAGCTTCGCCCCTACAACTTATGACACCTACAACTTATGACAAATTAATACATTCTATTTTGGAGATGTCTAGTTACTAGCCGATACAATTAAGATCCTCTATCACCCTAAAGGTTGGAGCGGTATTGACGTTGTAGCCTAGTCATCCCAAGACTGCACCAGCTAAAGCAGTTGCGATTAGGGCTGCTTCTGGTTGGTGCATGAATGCTTTTTAAGCTAGAACTGGTACGGGAATTTCTAGGTGAGGATACAGGGGAAAGCGATCGCACAATGCTGCGACTCGACGACGGCAATCTTCTGCTACTGTTTTAGAATCTGGGGAAAGTAGGCGATCGCTAATAATATTACCAATTTCTGTAAATTCTGCCACTCCTAAACCTCTTGTGGTCATGGCTGGTGAACCTAATCTCAATCCACTGGTAACAAATGGTGATTCTGGATCAAAAGGCACTGTATTTTTGTTAGCGGTGATATTTACCTCACTCACTAACCTATCTGCTTTTTTACCTGTCATACCCACAGAACGTAAATCTACTAGCATTAAATGATTATCTGTACCATCTGATACTAATTTTAAACCTCTATTTTGCAGTTGGGTAGCTAAAGCACGAGCATTTTCAATCACGTGACCAGAATAAGTTGTAAACTCAGGTTTCAATGCTTCCCCAAAGGCTACAGCTTTACCTGCTATGACGTGTTCTAATGGTCCACCTTGAGTACCAGGAAATACTGATTTATCAAACTTTTTCCCAAGTTCTTCATCACGAGTTAAAATCAATCCGCCTCTAGGTCCACGTAAGGTTTTATGGGTGGTTGTTGTCACTACATCACAATAGGGAAGGGGGTTAGGATGATGCCCTGTAGCTACTAACCCAGCAATGTGAGCAATATCCGCAAGCAGGTAAGCGCCAACTTCATCTGCAATACTGCGGAATTTTTCAAAGTCTATGATCCGGGGATAGGCTGAATAACCGCAAATTAACAGCTTTGGACGTTCTTTAATTGCTAAATCCCGAATTTGATCATAATCAAGCTGTTCTGTCTCTTTGCTAACTCCATAGTGACGCACTTGGAACCATTTGCCGGAAACATTCACTGGTGAACCGTGGGTTAGGTGTCCACCGTGTGATAGGTCCATGCCCATAATTTTATCCCCTGGTTCTAGCAAAGTAAGGAATACAGCAAAGTTGGCTTGTGCGCCAGAATGGGGTTGAACGTTAGCATGAGCAGCACCAAATAATTGTTTAGCTCTGTCAATGGCTATTTGTTCAATTTTGTCAACAAATTCACAACCACCATAGTAGCGTTTACCTGGTAAACCTTCGGCGTATTTGTTGGTTAAGACAGAACCTTGCGCCGCTAGTACAGCAGCGGAAGTAAAATTTTCACTAGCTATCAATTCTAGGTGATCACGTTGCCGTTGTAGTTCTTGGTTGATTAAGTCGTTAACAGCAGGATCTGATGATTTGAGAATGTCTGAGTTGGTTTTGTTCACGGGAATTATCCTTTGATAAACTGGTAAAACTGAAGGTTTTGTTGGCAGTGCAGCACTGTAATAACAGCGTTATAACTGTTATTTTAATTGCCTTTGAATTTTGACTTCATTATTTAAGCTAAAGGAATTGATACTCCCCACGGCTAAAAGCCGGGGGATTCTTGAATAGTCCACAAACGAACCTTCAACGGTGCTATCAAAGACACCCTACTGATTCCACTGAGGTCTAGACCTAGTTTTATCGCTACTTTAACTAAAATATTAGCTGCTCCGTTAGCATCAGCATTTAATAAAATATTTTTTGCTGTTCTGAATAATCCACGATTCACACGCTTTCCTGATGATTGCCACCCTTCCGGTTTTGCACAAAATGTAGGTAGCACATCACCATCTAAAAATGAAGCTTTTGAAGTATATGATTCCTCTGTTTCTACAAATTGAATTTTATATTGGTTGCATAATTGCTCAATACGTTTTTTTAATTTAGCTGATGGAATTTGAACAAACTTTTGATTATTAAGTTTTCCCATATCAGTGTTATCTTTTTGTTTTTTATTCCACCCAAATACAATTGTGCCAATGTTGTTAGTTAAGCAATGATTAATTACCAATCTTGCAGCTTTATTAACGGCATCCCTGGCTTGACGATTGCGTTTTTCAGTGATGTGGGCTAATTTCTCATTCCAGAATCCTTGAGTTTTATTTTCTTTAATGGTAGCAATCCGTTTGTTGTACCATTGATTCATTGATTTTAAATGCTTTCCATCAATAATAAAACTTGTTCCAATATTAGAAATGCAAGTTAACCAATTATTTATGCCGTGGTCTATCCCTAATGCTCTAGACTTATCTAGAGCAACCGCAACATCAGGCTGCTTGTACACATATTCGATGTAAAAACACTTGTTTCTCGGTAAAATCCTCAATTCTTTAATGCTTTTAAACTCGATATTTGACGGCATTGGCAAGTAAAAAGCATCTAATCCAAACCACGTTTTTACTTTAGTGCCAAGAGGAAACCTTAAAAGCCCTTCTTGGAGTTTTACATCTGCTTTTGGATAAGTAACTAAAGCTAGTCCACCTTTCCGATACCCAGGGAGCTTAGGGCGTTGCTCAACTGTTCCTTCTTTAATTCCTTTAAGTAATCCGATGAATGAATTAAAAGATTCTGCAACTGTAGTTAAACATTGTTGAGCAACGTGTGAATACATTGCTTGAAAATGGACGTTGCTTTTAAATAATTTATGCAAATCGTATTTTCCAGGTATCCTGCCAGTTTTAAAATACAATTGTCTTGCGTAATAAGTTCCGCAATTAGCAAGTTTAGCTGATTCTCCACACAAAAATTCCAGAATAGCAGCTAAATTTTCATCAGGATTGATTAAGTGTTGTTGGCATCCATAATTAGACATTTTTCTGATTTTCGATATTGTCCTGTATAATAGCATGAAGTTTTAATACAGATTGGATGAATTATTCTATACAATTTTGAATGTGGCTAAAGCCAATCAATCGCTTTAATGCGACTAAAGTCGCTATCGACTTATCCCCATGTCTAAAAGCCTGGGGCTTGCGTCTCGTTTCAGGGTCAATATTTTCATGTATCAACCAAGGGTTTGTAAATTTCATCTGTGGGATTTTACCTATAATTAACTAGAAAAATATTCGTATTAATTTTGACTAAGAACAATTAATATCCAAAATATATAATATACAATCAAACTAGATGCAGTGAGCAAAAATTTGCTATTTTTTGCGATTGTACCTTGATGCCAAAAGGAGCGATGGAGGTATTGCGATGTTAGTTATTGTAACGGATGATCAAATCTTTGCCCCTGAGCAAGTTTGCCAATCTTGTTGGCTTGCTAACAATAGCGGTAAACCCCGTTGGTATGAGGGTAAGCTGCGTTGTGGTCAAGCTATTCGCCAATTTACAGAACAGCAAGCAGAGCAGTTTGAGTGTATGATGGGTTTCCGACTCGCCAATATAAAATAATCTAATAAAATAATCTAATAAAATAATCTAATTTATCAGCAATATCAAGCAACTGCGTTATCATAACGCTCAAATAGCTATAAAAATTTAGCCATAGGAGAATTGACCATGAATTGGCGCGGATCTACTACTGTTCCTGATCGAATTTTTGCTTGTTTGCCTTATTTACTGCCTTTGATTGACAGTTTAATCTTTGGTAGCTTTTTGTTGAGACAGTTTCCATTCTTAGAAGTGCTGTTGTTGCCTGTTTTACCAGTTCAAGCAGTTTATAATGCCTTGGGTCCGATAGGCCAAATAGTTGTGTTTTTTGGACTGTTCATCTTTGTGGTGAGAAATGAGAAAATCAACCATTTTATTCGGTACAACGCCATGCAGGCAATTCTTTTAGATATTGTGATATTTTTGGTTTCCATACTGCTGCGAATTTTAACTCCTATCCCTGGTGCTGGCTTTGCAATTGAAACTTTAGCCAATACTATCTTTTTAGGTATAGTGGCATCTGTTGTCTATTCTGTATTCCAGTCTTTAAATGGCCGTTATGCAGAAATACCAGCCATTTCTGATGCTGTTTATATGCAGGTGCGTTAGGTTAAATACCAATTTTAGATTTTGGATTTTGGATTTTGGATTAACAGTTTTGAAGATCAGCTGTTCCCAAAATCTCAAACAATAATTATCGTCGGATAACTATGTTTTCCAGGCGGCCAATACCTTCGATTTCCACACGGACGCGATCGCCTATATTTAATGGTCCTACGCCAAAGGGTGTACCTGTTAGCACCACATCCCCTGGTAATAGTGTCATTACTTGACTGATATAGGACACTAAATGATCTGGGGAAAATACCATTTGATCAATACAGGCAGATTGGACGGGATGAGGTTGATCATTCAAAAAGGTTTGTAATCTCGCTCCTGGGTTCAATTCTCGCACAATCCAAGGACCTAAAGGGCAAAATGTATCAAAACCTTTGGCTCTTGTCCACTGGGCATCTTTTTTTTGTAAATCTCTGGCTGTGACATCATTGGCAATGGTGTAACCCCAAATTTTGCTTTGGGCTGCCTCTGGTGTACAGTCAGAGGTGCGATCGCCTATCACTAACGCTAACTCGCCTTCATAGTCTACCCGTTGTGACTGTGGAGGATATTTGATTTCCATTTCTGAGGCGATCACTGTGGTGGGTGGTTTGAAGAAAATCAGCGGTTCATCGGGTACGGAAGTTCCCATTTCTGCTGCATGATCAGCATAATTCTTACCTACGGCTACAATTTTAGAAGGTGAACAGGGAGCTAGGAGTCTGTATTTGTCCGGTTCTAAAATTAAATCAGTGGGTTGCCCTTCTAACCAAGGTGGAGCGTCCAAAACTTCCACGTTTAGGGATAATTGCAGCAAACCATAGTAAATTTTTCCTTCTTGACTCTTAACTCGCACATAGCGTTGCGCCATAACTTTGATTAATATCCTTAGAGATGCAAATTTCGGCGGATGAGGCTGATGATTTTCATCGAAAACTGGTAAGATTATAATTCCTTGTTGCTTCCGATGTTGATTTTGACCAGTAACTCATCTGTTTTACTTGTATAAATCTATGTCAGCAGCCTTTTTTGTCCATAAGGTGACTAAAAATATATGACCACAGTTTACGAGACAATGTACATTCTCCGCCCTGATTTGGGAGATGAGCAGGTAGAACAAGCGGTTACTAAATACCAGAACTTGTTAACTGAACAGGGTGCTGAGAATCTGGAAATCCAAAATCGGGGTAAGCGTCGTCTGGCTTATGAAATCAACAGGCATCGTGACGGCATCTACATCCAATTTAACTACACAGCCCCAGCAGGTGCGATCGCTCCTTTTGAACGTGCTATGAGATTGAGCGAAGAAGTAATTCGCTACTTAACAATCAAGCAGGAAATAAAAGAAGACAAGTCAGCTAAAGAAACTGTAGCTGCTTAAAAAGTGCTGAGTGAGGAATTCTTCGGGGATTCCTCCCATTTAGAAAAATTTACGTATTCTAACAGTTGTCAATTGCTCCTAATTGCGATATGTTTTGAATCAAATCATGAGGTAAGTGTTTTTTTCATACATATAGAGTATAGGAAAGGACACTATAATAAATATAGGACTTACGCAAGATGTGACTGAAAACCTTATTCTTGCGTAGGGGTAATTCATGAATTACCCCTACTTTCGTTTCCTTTTGCGTAAGTCCTGAAATATTTAAAAATATTTAAAAAATATTTGAAAAATATTTTATTGCTGTCCCTAGCACTTACCAAAGTTAATATTGTCGCAGTTATTCCTAAGAGATAAATCGCTGTGAGCCAATCTAACACACCCGAAATCCAAGCACTTTCTACTGAAGTATCGCAGTTGCGTCAAGAGTTGCAACTAAGAGACCAATTAGTGCAACAGCTATCTCAAGAACTGTTCCGGCTGGTTAAGGGTAATACTAGCTTTATTCCGCAAAAAGCTGAACCTGAGTATGATTTGAGTCAGTTAGATGCTTTAAAAGAACAACTCCAAGCGGTGGAAGAGCAAGTAACCTTCTACCAAGAGCAAATTGCCTCTCGTGACTCGGAAATTTACCAATTACGACAGTCAGTTCAAGAATTGACTGATCGCAGTCGGATGTTAGAGCAAGTAGTACAAGAATTACCACAAATTTACCGTCGTAAGTTTGAGGAAAGAATGACTCCAGTCAGAGAGAAAGTGGCAATGTTACAAAGAGAAAATCGGCAATTACAAGCTGAACTACAAAGTGTAAGTTATCGGTTAGCACTCAAAACTCGCCACTCAAGTCATAGTGGTATTGATTTACCAAATTTTTCTAGTCCTATATCTGGACAGGAAAATATATCTACTCCGCAAAATGTTTAGACGGATATGGTAATGTAGAAATTTATATTCAGATTAATTGTCTGATTAATTATCTTTTTAAAGCAAGTAGTTTATTGCTAAAATTAATTGCTCTTCGGACTAGGCTGAAGGGATAATTTTTAATTAGGGTTGCTGAAAAAGTTATTTAAGGAGTTTCTTTGATTTGGAAATTTTCCCAACACTAACAAAGTGGCAGCTTTTTTAGGCTCACAGTACCTACGGGTTGCTGAATAAACTCAAAACCTGGATGAATAAAGAGTTTGAGGGTGATAACAAATAAAATATGTGCAAGGTTTTGGAAGCTATGAGTAGGAAAGCCTTGTACTTTGTTGGTTTTTACCTCGTTTGAAAATACAAAAAACTCCTTGATATCCTTGAACTCCTGACTCCTTGAAATCCTTAATTTTCTAGGTTTTACGTTTATTCAACATCCCCTATTTATCTTTTTTCTGACTCCTGACTCCTGACTCCTGACTCCTGCTGTATCTTCAATTTTTCTCAGGTTTTATCAATTTGTATCGCCTAGCGGCCAAACCTCTAGTCAACCTGGTAATATTTTGCAGATGCAATAGAGGTTCAGCTTGCTAGAGCGAGAATTTAAAGGGTGATTATATCCAGTAATGTTCTGTCAATATGACAAGCGAAAAAATATTCTTAAATTGGCTATTTTCCCTCAGAAAAGCCGAGAATTTAGCCTACTGTCACCAGACTTTGCTTATTGAGATGAGAAAATATATCTTCGCAATTGTTAACTATCTCAAACACTGAATCTAGGTGAGTAAGTTCCAATACTAATCTTACAGGAGCTTGCACGTTGCAAAGAACTAAGCGACAACCGCTTTCGCGTACAGCTTTCAGTGCTTGAACTAGGGGAACTAAACCAGAGCTATCCATGAATTCAACTTCTGCGAGATCGATAACCCAGAGTTGATCAGGTTGAGGTTTTACTCCAGCCATCTTTTCACTCAAGGCCTTACCAACCTGTAAGTCTATGCTTCCTTGGGGTTTGAACAAAATCACTTGGCGTTCTTGTGTAAGAGTCATGAATTTAACTGGGTAGTTGAACAGGGCAGTTGAAATGTTCAGAAAATGGAAATTATATCAATCAAGATTGAGTGTCAACAGTGTAAATACTGTTTTTTTAGTCAGATAGGACTTAATGCAATTATAGTCGATATCTATGGAACTGCTACAGGAATCATGACAAACGAGAGTATAAAATTTGATAGATATTTCCAATATAGTCATAAATGACTGTAGATTTCGGTAGCCAATTTAACTGTTATTATTTTCTTATAATTTGTGTGTATTTTTATAACTTTTTAATAATTACATTTCAAAAATGTACATAATATCATGTCTATTTCTATAGTTATCATATATTTACGTGCAGGAAATAGGGAAGAAAACAATTGTTATTACAAGAAATTAACCTGAAATTATAAGTAGAAGGAATTGAAAAAACCGAATGGTGAAAAGCAATGATCAGGTTTTTGTCATTATCAACGTCAATAATCAATTACCAATTATTTGACAGCCTAACTCCAGACAAGCCAAAATATAGTAAAAGTAAAAATTTGTAAAGTCGGCGGTGCTGGATGTCTTTTGAGCTATTTTCACTAGAAAACATCCAAGAATTTGCTCAATCTTACGGTTATTGGGCTATTTTTTTGGGAATTTTGCTAGAGAATTTGGGCATTCCTCTTCCTGGTGAAACCGTGACTTTAGTGGGCGGTTTCCTAGCTGGTAGTGATGAGCTTAATTACTGGCTGGTTCTGGGTGATGCTGTTACAGGTGCTGTAATAGGCGGTACTTTCGGCTATTGGATTGGTAGGGTTGGTGGTTGGCCGTTCCTGTTACAAGTGGGAAAGATATTCCGCATATCTGAAACCCGACTGCTGAGTATTAAAGATCAATTTAGTGAAAATGCTGCTAAAGCCGTATTTTTTGGTCGTTTTTTCGCATTATTGAGAATTTTTGCGGCTCCACTTGCGGGTATTGCCGAAATGTCTTTTGGTAAATTCCTGGTATATAACTTAGCAGGAGCTTCTGCCTGGGCTGGTGTCATGGTGACTTTAGCTTTCTTTGCCGGCAGAATTGTTTCCCTAGAACAATTAGTAGCTTGGGTAAGTCAATTTGCAATTTTGGCGTTACTTATTCTAGTTGCTGTGATTGTTATACCTATTTGGTGGGAATCACGCCAAGTTAAGCATTTGGGGGAATAGGTGATTGGTGATTGGTGATTGGTAATTGGTAATTGGGAAAATACAAATAATTTTCCCCCTGCTCCCTGCTCCCTGCTCCCCTGCTTCTTCCCCAGTCCCCAGTCCCCAGTCACTTAAGACTGCGCCCAAATGCGGGTTGGTAGTCCCCAGACGTAAATAAAGCCTTCTGCGGCTTTGTGATCAAATTGATCTTCTGCTCCGTAGGTGGCTAAGTCGGGAGTATAAAGGGTGTTATCGCTCCAACGTCCTACTATGGTGGCGTTACCTTTAAACAGTTTTAACCGCACAACACCCGAAACTTTTTCCTGTGTTTGTTGAATAAAAGCATCAACAGCGGCTTTAAGTGGACTGTACCAAAGTCCGTTGTATACTAATTTGGTATAGGTTTCTTCAATACCCCGTTTGTATTGAGTAACATCTGCTGTTAAAGTCAGGCTTTCTAAATCACGATGGGCATTAATTAACACCACCATTGCTGGTGATTCGTAAATTTCCCGTGATTTAATGCCTACTAGGCGGTTTTCAATCATGTCAATACGCCCAATACCGTGATTGCCAACGATGGTATTGAGTTCTTGAATTAGCTGAACTGGTGTTTTTGATGTACCGTTGATGGTGGTGGGAATGCCTTTTTCAAAGCCAATTTCCAGATATTCCGGTTCATTGGGAGTATCAGCTATGGCTTTAGTCATTTCATAAATTTCTTCTGGGGGTTCGTTAGCTGGATCTTCCAAAGTACCAGCTTCGATACTGCGACCAAGTAAATTTTTGTCAATACTGAAGGGAGAGGATTTTTTTACGGGTGCAGGAATACCAAACTGCTCACCATAAGCAATAGTTTCTTCCCGACTCATTCCCCATTCTCTGGCAGGTGCAAGAATTTTTAAGTTGGGGTTTAGTGCTGTACAGGAAACATCAAAACGTACTTGATCATTACCTTTACCAGTACAACCGTGAGCGATCGCATCCGCACCATATTTTTCGGCTGTTTCTACTAATACCTTAGCAATCAAAGGTCTAGCTAATGCAGTTCCTAAAGGATAACGATTTTCATAGAGTGCATTGGCTTGAATTGCGGGAAATGCGTAATCTTGGACAAAGCTATCTTTGACATCCGCTACTAGAGATTCACTTGCACCAGATTTTAAAGCTTTTTCTCGTACTGGTTCTAATTCATCTCCCTGACCTAAATCTGCTGCTAGGGTGATTACCTCTTCAACTCCCCATTCTTCTTTAAGGTAGGGGATGCAAACAGAAGTATCTACTCCACCAGAATATGCTAAGACAACCTTTTTGGCGCGACCCATTAGTTTCTCCACTTAGGAAAACAAACAATGAGTCATTATTATATCTAAACTTAACCATGTATAGTTTTTTTATGCAACAACCATTGTCATGGAAAGCTGTTAATTAACCTCACTACCTAGTCAGGATATGAGGAGTTGAGAAGACTGCTATCCTGAAAATGAATTATGAATTATGAATTATAAACTGCCCATGACAACTTCTACAGATGTATTTACCTCCATCAAAACCTGGCTTTGGCAAGGCTTCCCCATCTGTTATCAAACCCAAGGCACTCAAGGACCTGCTGTGATTTTGGTGCATGGCTTTGGAGCATCTTGCGGACACTGGCGCAAAAATATACCAGTTTTAGCAGAAAGTTGTCGGGTTTATGCCCTTGATTTGATTGGTTTTGGTGCTTCAGCTAAACCAGAACCAGGAGAGAAAATAACCTATACATTGGAAACCTGGGGACAGCAAGTAGCTGATTTTTGTCGGGAAGTAGTGGGAGAACCTGCATTTTTAGTAGGAAATTCTATTGGTTGTATTGTAGCTATGCAAGCTGCGGTCAGTAACCCAGATATAGCTTTAGGAACTGCTTTGCTGAATTGTTCTCTCAGGTTGTTACACGATCGCAAACGGCTAACTTTACCTTGGACTAAACGAGTTGGTGCGCCAATTTTACAAAAGTTTTTATCAATTGAAGTTGTTGGTAACTTCTTTTTTAGTCAACTAGCTAAACCAAAAACAGTAAAAAAGATTCTTTTACAAGCTTATGCCAATGGGGAGACAGTGACAGATGAGTTAGTAGAGATGCTAATGAAACCAGCAGGTGATCCTGGTGCTGCGGCTGTTTTTCTAGCATTTACAGCTTATTCTACCGGACCATTACCAGAAGACCTATTACCTGTACTACCCTGTCCAGCAATTATTTTATGGGGAACGGCTGACCCTTGGGAACCAATAGATTTGGGTAGGGAGTTAGCCAATTTTCCCCAAGTACAAAAATTTATTCCCCTGGAAGGAGTGGGACATTGCCCCCAAGATGAAGCTCCTGAACTGGTAAATCCAATTTTACAAGATTGGATTGGCAAAACTTAATTTTTGGATTTTTCCAGAACACTACCACCATTGACGATGATGGTGATGTCCTTTATGCCAGGGACGACCCCAGTATCCCCAGCCCGGTCCACCCCAGCCCGGTCCACCCCAACCGGG
>NZ_JACJUZ010000110.1:0-11193 GCF_014299995.1 Sphaerospermopsis sp. LEGE 00249
GATATTGAGCATGATTTTAGTGCCTTAAAGAGAGCCAGAATGTATGCTCCTTCAAATACACCCTTAGATGAAATCATCCGTGATTATTGTGTATCTTAATGTCTCATTCTTAAGTTAAATGACTATAATTGAATGGAAACGTTACTCGGCGTTAAGAGTTCGGAGCAAAGAGCTTGGTCCCCACTCGCTGGGGATATTAATTGAATGGAAACAGGTATGAATACTTCTAAAAAACCACTTAAATTAGAGGTGTCCCCACTCGCTGGGGATATTAATTGAATGGAAACAATATTATTTGCATCTTTCTTATATTCCCCCGCTAGAGTCCCCACTCGCTGGGGATATTAATTGAATGGAAACATTTAAATTCAGAGAAAAAGCACATAAAACAAGTAGTCCCCACTCGCTGGGGATATTAATTGAATGGAAACTCCCTTCCTCGTCTTTGTGATCTTTGTAGAGCGTGGAGTCCCCACTCGCTGGGGATATTAATTGAATGGAAACCTCCCACGGTATAACCATTTAAAATCAAATGGCTATACGTCCCCACTCGCTGGGGATATTAATTGAATGGAAACTGAAGGAGATCAATGATGTCAAGCATTCTTTTAAGGTCCCCACTCGCTGGGGATATTAATTGAATGGAAACACATTAGAATTGTTTCCTTTGAAGAGTTGTTTTCGTTACCCAAAGTCCCCACTCGCTGGGGATATTAATTGAATGGAAACGTAAAGCTAAAAAAGCTTGCACCTTGTTGATATTTAGACAATTTCAAAATAAAAAAATTTCTGGAACTCCTAACTCCCTCACGAAAAGACTTTTTCAGGAAACTCTATTTCTCCTGATTTGACAAAGAGAACTTGTGAAGATTTTAACCATTGAGAGTCAAAAGCACCCAAATGAGTAGTAGTAATTAAAGTCTGAAACCGATCTTGAATAGCATCAAGTAATTGATTTTGACGGGATAAATCTAATTCTGCTAAAACATCATCTAATAAAAGTAAAGGAGCTTCATTAACGACTTCTTCAATTAATTGTAATTCTGCTAATTTTAAAGCTAAAACTAAAGTACGTTGTTGACCTTGAGAACCATATTGACGAGCAGGAGTTTGATTAATAATTAATTCTAACTCATCCCTGTGGGGTCCAACAAGGGTAGTACCTCGGTGTAATTCAATAACAGAACGTTGTTGAATTTTCCCGAAAAAAGATTGTGTAATATCTTCATTATCATCTTTTTTTAGTGGCACATTAGGAGAATAATTAATTTCCAGAATTTCTGTACTGCCACTAATACTAGCGTGCCATTTGGCAGCGATAGGTGTTAATCTTTGAATAGCTCTGTTGCGTCTTCTAATTACCTTTGTGCCGGCGTTAACTAACTGTGCATCCCAGATAGCTAATTCTTTCTCCTGACTGCTGACTCCTGACTCCTGACTTCTTTTTAAGAAAGCATTGCGCTGTCGTAATACTTGGTTATATTGATGTAAAATATGGGCATAAACTGGTTCAAGTTGCATCAAAAGAGTATCTAACCAATTACGACGAACTTCAGGACTACCCCGCACTAATTCTAAATCTAAACTAGAAAATTCTACAGCATTTAAAACACCAAGAAAATCCATTTGTCTGCGGACTATTTCACTATTTATAGCTACACTACGGCGGCCATTTCTGCGTAAAGTTAAAGTTAAATCACTTATTCCTGAGCTTCTTTCTAAGGTAGCATTAATTTGAGCGATATCTTCACCATCTTTAATTAAATCACGATCTTTTGCCATACGGTGCGATCGCAATGTAGCTAACAACTCTACCGCCTCCAATAAATTAGATTTTCCCTGAGCATTGTTACCCACTAAAATAGTTTTAGGGGCAGTAAAATCTATTTTTTGCTCTTGGTAATTACGATAATTTCTTAGGTGTATATTTTTAAGATACATATTTAAGCATTAAGGAGTCAGGAGTCAGGAGTCAGGAGTCAGGAGTCAGGAGTCAGGAGAAAAATCATCAAATTTTGACTATTTACTATATTCTCTTATTTAGGAATTAGTAAAAAATTTGTTCAGCAAACCATTTTAGTCATTTAAACATAGTAATAGGTAATATTGATTGATTATTACCAATTAGCAATTACCTATTACCAATTACCTATTACCAATTACCAATCAAACATTCTTCTTGCCCATAACGCGGAAGAAAATCTTTTCTCCTTCAATCCAAACAAACATCAAGGCACTGAAACCAATGCAAATTAGTAACTCATTAAAAGGCAGGTAATGAGTACCAAAAAAGGCTCGCAGAGGTGGAACATAAACCAGCATTAACTGTAAAATCGTAGTGGCAACAACAGCCCCCAATACGAATTTATTAGAAAGAGGATTCATTTCAATTGTTAGCTGATTGTTAGAACGAATAGCGATCGCATGACCCATTTGGGCGAGACATAAAGTAGTAAAGACCATTGTCTTCCAGCGTTCGGGATTTAGACCTTCTCCGGTAGCTATTTGGACGTGAGAATAAGCCCATTGCATGAGAATAATTGTAATAATCGCAAATACAATCCCAATCCGCACCATGTAAGCACCCAAACCCCTGGCAAAAATACTTTCACGGGGACTAAAAGGCGGACGTTGCATCACATCTGGTTCTGGGGGTTCGACCGCTAAAGCTAAAGCTGGTAAACCATCTGTCACCAAGTTCATCCAGAGAATTTGCAAAGGTGAGAGGGGAACACCACCCAAACCTAAAAGTGGTGCTGAAGCAATGGTGAGAACTTCACCGATATTACTGCCGAGAATGTATTTGATAAACCGCCGAATATTGGTATAAACAACTCTACCTTCTTTCGTAGCTGCGACAATGGTGGCAAAGTTATCATCTAACAGCACCATATCGCTGGCTTCTTTACTGACATCTGTACCTGTGATACCCATAGCGATACCAATATCAGCTTGTTTGAGGGCGGGTGCATCGTTAACGCCGTCTCCAGTCATGGCCACAAATCTACCACGACGTTGCAAGGCTTGAACAATTCGCAGTTTGTGTTCTGGGGAGACTCTAGCATAAATACTGACTAAATCGACTTGTTCCTCAATTTCCTGGTCACTCATGCGCTGTAATTCTTGACCTGTGAGAACTCTAGCATCAGCATCAGCTATACCCAAGTCAAGAGCGATCGCCCTAGCTGTTAATTGATGATCACCGGTAATCATAATGGGACGAATACCAGCTTGACGACATTCTGCCACAGCCGCCCGTACTTCGGGGCGTGGAGCATCCAACATTCCCACTAAACCCAACCACACCAAATCATTTTCAGAAGTGTCTTCTGAAGCTTCTGGGGGTATTTCCGTTAAAGGTTTATAAGCAAAACCCAACACCCGCAAACCTTGAGAAGCCATTTGGTCATTAGCAGCCAGAATTTGGGCGTGTTGTTCTTCATCAATAGGAATAGAGCGATCGCCTAAATAAATGTGTGTGCAACGAGCTAAAGTTAATTCTGGTGAACCCTTAGTAAACATTAAATACTGTTTTGAGTCCACAAAACCAGCTATTACCGGATCAACCCCAGTCATCCCCGGATCACCAGTGGCCACTGCTTCCACTTGAGAAATAACACTCATGCGTTTTCTTTCAGAAGAAAAGGGAAACTCAGACACACGGGGTAACTTACTATTCCATTGATCTTTTTCAATACCAGCTTTACCCGCCAAAGTCATCAAAGCGCCTTCGGTGGGGTCGCCTAAAATTGCCCATTCTCCGGCTTCTTTTTGCAGTACCGAGTCATTACACACAGCACAAGCAACCAACAGGGCGGATATTTCTGGATGTTCTTCTAAATCAGCTTTTTGTCCATCTAACTGAAAATCACCAACAGGAGCATAACCTTCTCCTGTCACCCTAAAAGTTTTTTGATTGGTGTAGACTGACTGCACCACCATTTTATTTTGAGTTAAAGTCCCGGTTTTATCAGAACAGATGGTAGTTACAGAACCGAGAGTTTCCACGGCTGGAAGTTTACGAATTAAAGCATGATGGCGCACCATACGCTGAGTTCCCAAAGCCAGAGTTACAGTAATAACCGCAGGTAAACCTTCTGGAACTACCGCCACCGCCATACTCAGAGAAACTTCTACCAACTCTTGTAAATTTTTCCAGCCTATTCCCTTCACTAAATCATGGATCAGACCACCACCGACAACTAGAGCAACCAGCACCAAAGAACCAGATACCAACACATTACCCAGTTGAGTCATGCGTTGTTGTAGGGGAGTAGGTTCACTCTCCACCGACTGTAACATGGTGGCAATTTTGCCCAGTTCCGTTGTCATGCCGGTATTGGTAACAAGCACCTTAGCCCGGCCTTGAACAACTTCAGTACCTTGAAAAACCAAATTAATGCGATCGCCGAGTGACGTATCTTCTGGTAATGTAAGTATGGCTTGCTTATTGACAGCTTCAGCTTCACCAGTAAGTGCTGACTCTCGGACTTGCAAATTAGACTGTTCTATTAAGCGTCCATCAGCAGAAACCTGTACCCCCGCTTCCAGTAGCATCACATCCCCAGGTACAAGATCCTTACCCGCTACATCCGTCAGTTTACCATTACGGATCACGCGCACTGAGGGCGAAGAGAGTTTTTTCAAGGCCGCCAGAGCTTTTTCTGCACGGCTTTCCTGGACATAACCGAGAATGCCATTGAGAATTACAATTGCCATAATCGCAATTGTATCTTTAAATGGAACTTCACCAGGTTTTAATGTACCTTGTTGCAACGCCAAAAAATCTAAGAAACCAGAAATAAAAGCCACACCAATCAGCATCAATAACATAATGTTAGTGAACTGATCTAAGAGAATTTCCCAAGGGCTACGGCCACCCTGTTCTTCTAGTTCGTTGGGACCGTATTTTTGCAAACGTTGTTCAACTTCTTGGGGTGTTAAGCCGCTGTCTGCATTGCTATCAAGCAGTTCTAAAGCTTTATCAACCTCCAAACCATGCCAAACTGCGGCACTTTCAGGTAAAGAATGAGCAGACATCGTGTAGGTTACAGGAAATGGTTACAAAATTCGATCATAATTTAGTGATGGCAGGATTTCCATCAATCATGTATTAGGGATCGGGGACTGGGGACTGGGGAAGAAAATTTTAGATTTTAGATTTTAGATTTTAGATTTTAGATTGGAGTTAACCAAAATAATCCAAAATCCAAAATCCAAAATAAATAACTCCTGACTCCTGACTCCTGACTCCTGACTCCTGACTCCTGACTCCTGACTAATAACTAATGACTAATAACTAATAATATGAGTTTGACACTCCCTAGTTTGAATGTTAGCCAGATGTTTGGGCAAAAAACTATTCGACCGTTTACTGCTGCTACCCTGTATGGTATTGCTTTCATTAAAGATAAACTCATTGCTATTGACTCTATCAAAGGACATCTACTAGAGATTGACCCCATCTCTGATAACAGTAAAATTCTTAATCCCCACCAAGTTAAGGAATTTACAGATGTTACTGGTTTAGCTGTGTGGGAAGATACGCTGTGGGTCAGCCGTGGTAATAGCGTTTATTTGTGTAAGTTGGGTTCTTGGGGTTTGGAGCATTTTGTTACTTTACCTTATGCGGCTGATGGTGTTGCGGTTTGGGAATCTACTGTCTATGTTAGCTGCCAAAGACTAGGTTATATTCTGATTTTTGACCAAGATACACGCAAAGAGATTACTAGATTTTATGCCCCAGGGGTGGGGAGAGAAAATTTGGCAGTCAGCGCAGAAACTCTCTGGGTTTGCGATCGCACTGAGCAAACAGTTTACTCTATGGATCGGGCAACTGGAGAAGTTCGTTTTAGTGTCCTGACTTCTTTTGCTTCTCCTACAGGTATTGCTATCCACAGTCAGGATCAAACAACAGGTAAGGATCTGCTCTACGTTGCTTACTCTACAGAAGAGCCTTATATTCGTGATAATCCCAATGCTGATCCCAATCATGAGCTAACTTATCGGGATATCACTTTTATTCATCCTCTCTACTATCACTACAACCCAGATAAACGCTACGCCTTATCTAATGGTTATTTAGTGGAAATGTCATACATAGAGGAAATTTCACCCTTAGAAGAAGTTTATTTACCCAATGTGGAATGGCGTATTGCTCTCCCCTCAGAAACAGAACGCCAAAAGGTGAAACAAGTTGAAGCTATTGGTTTACCCTTCACAGAAGAAATTATTGAAGGACAACGGGTAGCTGTATTTAACTTTGATACTCTCGTTCCCGGTGAACGTCATCTATTTGGCTGGAAGGCACTTTTAGAAGTTCGCGGTATTAAGTATCGTATCACACCCAAAGATGTCGAAGATTTACCTGAACTGACACCAGAATTGCAAGGTCGCTATTTGATAGATGATGATGATTTAGCAATGGATACAACCATTGTCCGCCGTGCTGCTCGTGATGCTGTTGGTTCGGAAACCAATATGTTACGAAAAATGTATAATATCCGCAACTATGTCTATGATGAGTTATCCTATGGTATTAAACCCCACATAGATACACCAGACATAGTTTTAGAACGAGGCGTTGGTTCTTGTGGGGAATATGTAGGCGTATTGCTGGCTTTGTGTCGTTTGAATGGTATTCCTTGTCGGACTGTCGGCAGGTATAAATGCCCGCCCTACGGTGAACAACAGGGAGTTCCCCTACAACCTGACTTTAATCATGTTTGGCTAGAGTTTTACATTCCTAATTTTGGTTGGCTACCAATGGAATCTAATCCCGATGATATAGGTGATTATGGTCCTTATCCTACACGCTTCTTTATGGGTTTATGCTGGTATCATATTGAAATTGGCAAAGGTGTTTCCTTTGAAACTCTTACCAGTAATGGTGAAAGGCTAACCAAAGAAGAAATATCCATTGGCAATTTGGCGATTAACCATATTCGGTTTACAATTCTTAAAGAATTACCACCGATTTAATTTGGGACTTCAAAATTGAGAACTTGTATTTAGTAATGGGGTATCAGGTAGGAGCAGAATTAGCTCCTAACGCCCCTAGATACGGCTGATCTGCCTAAGTTAATCAAAAGTTTAAGGTTTAGGTAAAAAATTTTTATGTAGCCTTTAATGAAAATATCAGTAATTTTTCGGTTTAAGCTGTAAAATGGTGATATGAACTGCTCATCAGGAAATATGGAAAATAAACTTTATTTAACCATTGTTTGTTAAAACTGTATCAATCAAGTTCACACGCACCTATTGAAGTATGAAAATAACGAATCAAGTAATTTGTAAACGGTAATAAAAGGTGAAAAATTGGACAAGTTCTGAATCTGAAAAAACTGTGGAACAAACACCATCAGGAAAAGTGCATGGTGGTAAACGAGAATACCTGCACAACTACCACGACTGTTATCAAGAAGAACAGTTGATATATCAACATTTGCTGCATTTGGTACAAATGGAATCTCCAGAGCAAATGGTTGGACGTTTTCGCGCTCTTTTTGTGGAACGTGCAAATTATCCTGAACCAGAAATCATTCCAATTTTAGACAAAATTACCGCTTCTAAGCAAAAAAAAAATGAGTTTAACCTTTTCATTAATCGCTGTTGTCATATTTTAATTAATCGGTGGTATTTACAACCAAATTTGCATTATGCAATTGTGGATTTAATCAATTTGTTTGATTCACCATCTAATAGGTTGGGAATTAATTCTTTACGGATACGAGAAATTAGGCGTTTGCGGGAACTGATACAGATTTTTATTAATAGTGAGCAGTATGTAATCTTACGGCGATTTTTGCAATTAGTGAATCAAACTCCTAGAGTAAATAGTCGTGAAGAAAACCAGCCTTTGAGTAATTTAATTCGTCGCTATCCCTATTTATATGAACATTGTTTAATTAGTGAAGATTCTACTTTTGAACAACAAGAAACAGTGAGACATTTTCAAGCAGAGGTACAGAAAAAATTTGAAGTAGATTTATCACAATATATAACTTATAAAGTGCGTCGGATTCAGGTTTTAAGAAACGTTTCCCCAGCGGAAGCTAATCGGATATTACGCCCTGTTGATAATCCTACATTATTGAGTGATAAGGATCTCTACAGTACGGTAAAACAATTTATTGGTAAAACAGATAGTAACTATACTTATCAAGAGAGAGCGCAGCAATTCTTACAATACGTGAATCACAGGGGCAATAATTTCCATAATTTTAAGAAAGATTTACATCAGTATCTAATATCCTCCATTGATAGTAAATATGGTCAACGCCAATTTAATCAACGTTTGTCAAATCATTTACAAAATATATTACCGGATGCTGATGATAAAAAGATCAATGATTTTTTGGTGGTGAGAACTTGTAGCCAGTTATTAAACTTTTTAGTTGTTAATAGCCAAGCATCACCGCAACACTCAACTTTTTTAGATTTAATTAGTAATCAAGGTTCTCTAGAAACCATTGGCTTGTTACTAAAAGTGGTGTTAATTTGTAGTAAAGTAAAACCATATTTAGAAAAAAGATTTGGAATTTTATTTAATCATTATGAAAATGCAACTACAGATGTTATTGATTGGTTAGTAGCAACTTTAGAGCAATTAAATATTGCCATGAGTATTCATTTTGGTAATATTGATTTATCGTTTTTTAAGAGATTTTGTTAGAGGATGACAGGTGACAGTAAAAAGGCAGGATGTTTTAAATTACAAAATTATGAATTACGAATTATTGGCGTTGAATGTGATTTTTCCGGGTTAAATTGAGAAAAATCACAGATTGAGTTAAACGGACAAAATCTACAATGATAACCAGGGTTAGGTGGAAAGATTTTACTAAAGTTATTGCTTGTAGCTGCATAGTTTTGTAAATCAATTTGGTGTTTATTTGCTACATTAGCCAACTCAAATTCCAAAGATGCTAACTCATGATTATTAATAGTAATTAAATCAGATTTTTTACCAATTTCCAAATTATAAAATGATGCTACGGCAGTTTTCCCAGGATAAAGATAACGTGCAGCTAATAAATAAACTAAAGCTTGTCTTTGATCAAAATCTGACTTACCAGTTTTAAAATCTAAAATATGCAAAGTGCTATCAGACTCAATAAAAACACAGTCCATAGCTGCGTATAACCGAAAACAATAATTAGCTTTTTCAATGAAAATTGGTTTAGGAAAACCTTCATCACCAGGAGTTAATTGCAGAATGCGTTTATTTAACAGCAAAGGCGATTTTTGATATTTTTGTAAAATGTGCAGTACCCGTTGCTTGACTTGAAAAGTAAAATTACTTAATTTTAACAACTGGGCTACTTTTTCCACACCATCCGATTGAGTTAACCAATGGAGATGATGATGAAATTCATAGATACCCTTTTGGGCAAGCATACCAATCCGCTGTGGTGGTGTAGCTTGGGATAATAAAGCTTTTACCTCTGGTTCATGTTGTCGTGCTTTAATGAATCCCCTTCTCATTTGACAATGCCAATGTTCTTGGCCTCTTTTGGGGGAAACTAGGGACCAAAGGTGGTAACTTACAAAGGGTCTAGCAGGGATTGACATTGCTCAGGTACAGTGAGAGAAATTACCTTGGGGATACTTGCAGGATGGTGGTTGTTCCACAAGCTTTGCGGGATGCTTCCTCATAGTAGTGATAATGCACGGGAGAGAGTAGCAAAATGAGTAACCCTAACAATTCTGGTAAAATAAAATTCGGTACTGATGGCTGGCGTGGCATTATTGCCGATGATTTTACGTTTCCTAATGTGCGGAAAGTAACTAGGGCGATCGCTAGTTATCTGGAAACTGCCTATAGTAAAGACAGACCAGTTTTAATTGCCTACGATACAAGATTTTTGGCTGATGAGTTTGCACGGACATCTGCTGCGGTTTTGGCAGATTTAGGGTGGAATGTGAAAATTACGGATCGGGATTGTCCGACTCCTGTGATTGCCTACAATGCGAAACACCTTAATTCCGCAGGGGCTTTGATGTTTACTGCTAGTCATAATCCTGCACCTTATTGTGGGATTAAATATATCCCAGACTATGCTGGTCCTGCCACTCCAGAAATTACTGATACTATTGTGGCCAATATAGAAACGGCATCAGATGAGTTACCAGGAAGTAACCCATCGGGGACGATTTCTACTTTTGATCCGAAGCCCGATTATTTGCATTTTATCTACACATTGCTGGATGTGGAAAAAATTAAGGGTGCAAATTTAAAAGTTAAGTACGATGCTCTCTATTCTACATCTCGTGGCTATTTAGATGAGGTGCTGCAACATTGCGGTACTCAGTTGGAAAGTTTCCACACTTGGAGAGATGTACTTTTTGGCGGTGGTATGCCAGAACCCAAGGGTGAACAGCTGGTGGAGTTGGTGGAAGCTGTAAAAGCTGATAAAGCTGACTTGGGTTTAGCAACGGATGGAGATAGCGATCGCTTTGGGATCGTTGATGAACTAGGAAATGTTCTCACTCCCAATACAGTGCTGTTGGTTTTAGCAAGACATTTAATCAAAAACAAAGGTAAGAGTGGCGCGATAGTGAGAACTGTGGCGACTACTCATTTGCTGGATAATTTTGCGGCTAAATATGGCTTGCAAATTTATGAAACTGCGGTAGGTTTTAAATACATTGGTGAGAAAATGCGGGAAACCACTGTTTTAATCGGTGGTGAAGAGTCCGGTGGTTTGAGTGTTATTGGTCATATTCCCGAAAAGGATGGGGTTTTGGCTGATATGCTGGTGGCTGAGGCGATCGCCTATGAAGGTAAACCTTTAAGTGTGTTGGTTCAGGAAGCTATTGCTGAAGCTGATGGTCCTTTATATAACAACCGTTTGGATTTACACCTTACCGAATCTCACAAAAACGCTGTAATTGATGCTTATACCAAAAATCCTCCTTCCGAAGTAGCGGGAATTAAAGTGAAGGAAGTGGGAAGAAAGGATGGGATTAAACTGTATTTAGAAGAGGGTAGTTGGGTGTTATTGCGTCCTTCTGGTACAGAACCTTTGGTGAGAGTGTACATGGAAACCAACTCACCGGATAAACTGGGTCAAATTGCAGCGACAATGGAAGCTGAAATTGCTAAGTTAGGATAGGTGACTGGGGACTGGGGACTGGGGACTGGGGAAGAAAATTTTAGATTGTAGATTTTATGTTCTTTTCTTGTATTTT
>NZ_JACJUZ010000111.1:0-11184 GCF_014299995.1 Sphaerospermopsis sp. LEGE 00249
GGGTGGTTGGGGAGGTGGAGGAGGTGGAGTCTGTAAAACCTGCAAAAGTTTATCAGATGATTGATAACGGTTTTGATATTCTGTCTGTAGTAACTTATCTAAAATCCTACCTAACTCTACACTCACAGGTTGCTGTAAATGAACACGCCATTTTTCCACCCACCCATAACCTTGAGTTTTCCATAAATTCCAAGGATGCACCCTTGTCATTAAATGAAAACAACTCGCACCCAAACTAAATAAATCACTCGCTGGATAAACTTCCCTATCTTCCATCTGTTCTAAAGAAGCATAACCATAACTTCCGATGATCGTACCTGGACGCATTGTACCCTGAAGTTGTTTAGATGCACCAAAGTCAATCAAGAATAATTTTCCATCACTGCGACGACGCATAATATTTTCTGGTTTAATATCGCGGTGAATGATTTTTTGATTGTGAACTATTTGCAGAACTGGTAAAATCTCTAGCAACAATTTACGAATTTTTCTTTCATCAAAAGTTGCACCATTCGCTAACTCAATTAATAAATTTTCTCCATCAATAAAATCTTGAATTAAATATAGATATCCGTTCTCCTCAAAATATGCCTGAAGTCTAGGAATTTGCGGATGTTGCAGTTGTTGTAATCTTTTAGCTTCTTCTTCAAATAACTCTGTTGCTTTTTTTAAAGCATAGGTATTTTGCGTTTGCGGTGCAAGTTGTTTGATAACACAATTTTCCTCAAATTTATCAGTATCTTCTGCTAAATAAGTTTTACCAAAACCTCCACCCCCCAAAGGTTTAACTGGACGGTAATGGTTTCTAAGGATAACTAAAGGAATGCCACAACTAGGACAAAACTTTGTCGTATCTGCTACGGTTGGATTATGACAGTCTGGGTTTAGACAGCATATCTGATTCATGGGAGAGTTTCGGTAGATACGTTACATTTTAGAACATATACAAAAATATACTCCCTAATTTCCCAATTAGGTAATAAATTATCTATAAATTATCTATAAATTATCTATTTCCTCACGCCAAGACGCAAAGACGCAAAGAAGATATCCTGTACATCCTTTAATCTTGATGCTGAGAATCTTCGTTCATCTGCGTTCCCAACCCAGGCTGTTAAAAACACCATATATATTGCGCCCACAGATTCCCACTCATAACATAAGTGTACAACAGTATTCACGGCTTGTCAAGTCCAAAAACAAAATAAACAGAAAAAGCATAAAAAATGTATTGGATGGCTTCCAATCCCCAATCACCTACCTAGAAATCCACACCCTTTAATTATTTTGCGATCGCGCTAGGATGTAATACAGTTAACGGCATAGTTTTAGGCGATTGAGATTCTATGGAACATTTTCCCATCAAAGCTGTACAAGCTGCCTATTACGGCGAAAATTCCTACCGCACACCACCCCCAGACTTACCTTCCCTGCTATTAAAGGAGAGAATAGTGTATCTGGGAATGCCATTAGTTCCTGCGGTTACAGAATTGATCATCGCTGAACTACTATTTTTACAATCCGACGACCCAGAAAAACCCATTAAAATCTATATCAACTCTACTGGAACATCTGGTTACAGTGGCGAACCTATCGGTTTTGAAACCGAAGCCTTCGCTATTTATGACACCATGAAATACATTAAGCCTCCCATCCACACCATCTGTATTGGTTCAGCAATGGGTATGGCTGCCATGTTGTTGAGTGCTGGGACAAAAGGTTGTCGTGCGAGTTTACCCAACTCTTCCATTATCTTGCATCAGCCCAAGAGTTACGCTCAAGGACAAGCAACGGATATTCAAATTCGGGCTAAAGAAGTTTTGGCAAACAAAGCCTCAATGGTGGATATTCTGTCACGCACCACAGGACAAGCACCAGAAAAAATCACCAAAGACATGGATCGTCTATTCTACATGACTCCTTACCAAGCCAAGGAATACGGTTTAATAGACCGCGTGTTTGAAAAAGAAGAACTGGCTAATCCTCCACTTCCTGCAAGTGTACTTTAAGAAGGAGATCAAGGAGTCAGGAGTCAGGAGTCAGGAGGCAGAAGGCAGGAGGCAGGAGGCAGGAGGTAAATATTTTTCCCCAGTCACCAGTCACCAGTCCCCAGTCACCAGTCCCCAGTCACCAGTCACCAGTCCCCAGTCCCCATTCCCCATTCCCCTATTCCCTTAATAAATTAAAAATGGAGTCGTAAAAATGCCTATAGGCGTGCCAAAAGTTCCCTACCGGATGCCCGGAGGACAATACACAGATTGGATTAGCATTTATGACCGTCTATACCGGGAAAGAATCATTTTCCTGGGCAGAGATGTCGATGATGAAATTGCTAACCAAATTATTGCCGTTATGCTTTATTTGGATTCCGATGATCCAGGTAAAGATATTTATTTGTACATCAATTCCCCCGGTGGGATGGTGACATCTGGTTTGGCAATTTATGACACCATGCAACACATCAAATCTGATGTTGTCACTATTTGCGTGGGTTTAGCAGCTTCCATGGGATCTTTCTTATTAGCTGCTGGTACTAAAGGTAAACGCCTAGCTTTACCTCACTCCCGGATTATGATTCACCAACCTTCCGGCGGTACTCGCGGACAAGCTTCTGATATTGAAATTGAAGCTAGAGAAATTCTGCGAATTCGTAGCCAACTGAATCAGATTTATGCTAATAACACTGGTCAAGCTTTGTCTAAAATTGAAAAAGACATGGATCGGGATTTCTTTATGTCTGCTCAAGAAGCCAAGGAATATGGTTTAATTGACCGTGTGATTGAAGAACGCATCTAAACAGGGCAAAATATATTCAAAATTCAAGGTTAAAAATTCAAAAGCATCTTAACTTTGAATTTTTGATTTTGAATTTTGAATTGGAGCAAAGCAACATGGATATCGGAGATTGCTACCGTTTATTGGGGTTAAGGTCAGGAGCTTCTTTTGCTGAAATTAAAGCATCTTATCGGCGACTGGTACAGCAATATCACCCCGATCTCAACCCAGATGATGAAAAGTGTAAAGAAAAATTTATTGCCTTGACGGAGGCTTACAAACTCCTGCAAACGGTAGTACCACCTGAGGAAATAGCTGTAAAATCACATAGTTCATCCTCTTTATCCTCTTCATCCCCTTCATCCACTTCATCAGTGTTTGAGGATAGTTCTACCCAGACACCATCCCCACCGTCAGTATCAACAACAACGGTGATGCCACATCCACCGACGGTAGAGGATATAGAACAGCGGTTAAAGTGGAAGACTTATGAACAGTTGCAGCGGTTTTTACAAGAAAAACGTTTTCCCCAAGCGATCGCTCTCGTTGAAGCTTTAGCTGCTAGATTACCAGGGGATATAGAAGTCAAACAATGGCAAGCTATATCTTATCAAATTTGGGGACGGGCTTTAATTGCCCAAAAACAACTGCCAAAAGCTAGAATTTATCTAAAAAAAGCTATCAAGACAGATCCCCACAATAAAGCTCTGTTTAACGAAGTTCAGCGCGATTTTGAACGGTTAGGGATTAAGTTTTAATTTATAGCAGGAGTCAGGAGTCAGGAGTCAGGAGTTTTGAATTATTTATGGGCATGAATATAATCTACAAAGTAGAATTTAGGAATCAGCCAAAGTTGCAACCAAGTATAAATTCCCATTCCTAAAAGTGCGGTAATTATTAAGGGTAAACCCACTTTTAGACGGAAAGCATCAGGAAGAATTGCCACCCCAGATACAACTATGACAAAATAAGCTAAAAGTCCTATTTGCAAACGTTCTAAATTTTTAACTGTGGTTCTACAACTGCTACAATGTTGAGTATGTTGTTGATAACGATCCAACATCACCAGACGATTATCATTGATTTTAGTTTCTGTATCCTTAATTCCCACCTCACTCCAAGGTAACTGACCATGACAATATTTATCAAACCAAGTCCTAAATTCAATTACTAACCTATCTGCACTGGTAGGTAGTTTATAGGCTTTTTTCCAACTTTCACTAGATTGTTTTTGTTGCAATAAATATTCTTGCTGATTTAACAAAATCATATCACCATCTAACACCACATTTCTATTAGTGATATGATCCCACCAACGGGGTGTTAAATAATGAAATGTTTTCGCAAAATTACGACTAAATTGACCAACAATTCTCGATTTTCCTGGAGATACAGGTACACAATAAACTATCAGTCCTAATTTCTTTTCTGTCTGACCCAGACTAATCGCATATTCTAAACGACAAGGTGGTTCAAAAGTGATTGTTGTTGGTAAACCTCTGGGAATAGAAACTTCAATTAAATCAATTGTTGATTTAATTATATTCATAGTTATGGGTTGTGCTTTGTCTCGATTACCTTGTACTCCATGATGAGCAAAAGGAACATGACTAGGATCAGCTACATTTTCTACTAGTGTCTGCCAATCATACTCTAAATCACGGACTATAGAAGTCCAAACAAATCCTTTACTAGCGTCTATTTGTGGTGATAAAGGTAAAGGTGTCTTTGCTGCTAGTTCGGGGGTTTTTGCATCTGGCCACACCCAAAGTAAGTCATTTTCCTGACGTACTGGTAAAGAAAGGACACAGAAATTTTCTTGATTTTTAATGACAATTTCGGTATTTTCAGCTTGGGGAATTTGAGTACAGATACCTTGATCATCAAATTGCCAACCATGATAACTACACATTAAATTACCTGTTTTGTCATCAATACGACCTTCGCTTAAAGGTGCTAAACGGTGAGGACATTGATCTAAAAATACCCGGTAATTTGCAGATGATCTAGGTTTCCAAATTACTAAACGTATTCCTAACAATGTTACCGGGGTGGGACGTTGTGGATCAAGGTCTTCAATTGGTGTAAGAGGATACCAGTGCTGAAAAAAGTTAAATTCGGCTTGCATTCTATTTCTTGTAATAATTCAATTAACCAGGGCGTGAAAAAAATTTGAGAACAACTTTTGAGAACAATTATTGTATGTCTGAATCTGTAATTTCTGAATCTGTAATTTCTGAATCTGTAATTACTGTAACCGTTAAATTGTTCGCTGCTTATCAAGAAGCTTATGGACTTTCGGAACTAATGCTGGAATTTCCTCATGGTACACCAGTCAAAGCTGTATGCGATCGCCTCATATCAGAACACCCAGAACTGAACCAATGGCGTGATGTTACCCGCTATGGCATTAATTTAATCTTTGTTGCACCCGACACCCCTCTCAAAGATAGTGATGAAGTCGTACTTATTCCCCCCGTTAGCGGTGGTTGAAGAGACAGGGGGAGATGGGAAAGTAGGGGAAGCAGGGGAAGAAAGGGAGGTTAACCCAGTCCCCAGTCCCCAGTCCCCAGTCCCCAATCACCAGTCACCAGTCACCAATCCCGATAAAAATAGTCGGGTATGTTTGACGAGTATTTTGCCTCGTGTTAGTATTTTTTTCACAGTTGACGGATATACGGGGAAAGCTAGTTTATGACTCAGTCCATCGCAAACTTAAACAAAGCCAACACTTCCATATTGAAAGCACTCAAGTGTAAAGAATGTGGTGCAGAATACGAACTCCAAGCTACTCATGTTTGTGAGTTGTGCTTCGGTCCATTGGAAGTTAAATATGACTATGATGTTTTGCGTCAGTCTGTCAGTCGAGAAACTATTGAAGCTGGTCCTAATTCAATTTGGCGTTATCGTCAATTTTTACCCGTTGCTACCGACAACTATATAGATGTGGGAACAGGGATGACTCCCTTATTGCGTTCTCATCGTCTTGCCCGTCGCCTGGGTCTAAATAAACTTTATATTAAAAATGATGCCGTAAATATGCCCACCCTCAGCTTTAAGGATCGGGTGGTGTCTGTGGCACTGAGCAGAGCTAGAGAATTAGGTTTTACAACTGTTTCCTGTGCTAGTACCGGCAACTTGGCAAATTCTACCGCTGCGATCGCTGCCTATGCTGGTTTAGATTGCTGTGTATTCATTCCTTCTGACTTAGAAGCTGGTAAGGTATTAGGTAGTTTAATTTACAGTCCCACCTTAATGGCAGTCAAAGGCAACTACGATCAAGTAAACCGCCTTTGTTCAGAAGTTGCCAATACACACGGTTGGGGATTTGTCAATATTAATCTTCGTCCTTATTATTCCGAAGGTTCTAAAACATTAGGTTTTGAAGTTGCAGAACAACTAGGCTGGGAACTACCAGATCATATAGTTGCACCTTTAGCTTCTGGTTCATTGTTCACCAAGATTTATAAAGGTTTCCAAGAATTTACCGAAGTTGGTTTAGTCGAAGGTAAAAAAGTTCGCTTTAGTGGCGCACAAGCAGAAGGCTGTTCTCCCATTGCTACAGCTTTCAAAGAAGGAAGAGACTTTATTCAACCAGTAAAACCGAATACAATTGCTAAATCCATTGCCATTGGCAACCCAGCAGATGGGGTGTATGCTGTAGAAATCGCCCAAAAAACAGGCGGTAATATTGAATCAGTAAATGATGCAGAAATTATCGAAGGTATCAAACTGTTAGCAGAAACCGAAGGTATCTTCACCGAAACCGCAGGTGGTACAACCATCGCCGTGCTGAAAAAATTAGTAGAAGCTGGTAAAATTGATCCAGATGAAACTACAGTTGTGTACATCACTGGCAACGGTTTGAAAACCCAAGAAGCGGTACAAGGTTATATTGGTGAACCTTTGACTATTGATGCCAAACTTGATAGTTTTGAACGGGCGTTAGAAAGATCCCGCACCCTTGATCGCCTAGAATGGCAACAAGTTCTGGTTTAGTCAATGTCATTGGTGAATTACAATCAACCACTGACTTTAGGGGTTGACCAAGGCTAAACCCCTACCAACTCTCACTTGAAAACTAAAAATTAATCTTTAGACTATGGCCGTAACAGTTCTAGTTCCCACTGCGCTGCAAAAATTCACAAATAACCAAGCTGTCTTAGAATGCAGTGGTAGCAACATCGCTGAATTATTTGATTCTTTAGAGCAAGTTTGTCCAGGTATTAAGTCGCGTTTATGCAATGAAGAGGGGAAACCAAATCGCTTCTTAAACTTATACGTTAATAGCGAGGACATCCGCTTTTTAGATGGAACAGCAACACCTTTAAAAGATGGTGATGAAGTGAGTATTGTTCCTGCTATTGCAGGTGGTTAAGCTACTGACTGATAATTTTCCGCCACAAAATAACTCATTATTTTCCTTTGTGTACTTTGCGAACTTTGCGGTTAATAAATCCCAAAAAATCTCAACAATACGAAGAAAATAAAGGGGGAGCATCCCAAATGTGTAAGTTTATTTTTCTGAAATCTCGCAATTCATTCAAGGCTTGATATGATTGAACCGCAAAGAACGCAAAGGACACAAAGTTAAGAGATTTTAAGAGGTTTTTGAGTGTGGCTGCGTTTATTTTTTCAAAATTGGGATGCTCGCAATAAAGGTGCGTCAGATATTAAATTCTGACACACCCTACAAGTACAAAAAAAGGTTAATTAATCAAAAAAAACCAAGATTAGTTTTGCAGCAAAATACTAAGCTGTCAATAATGCCTTTAAGTCTTCAGTTTTTAATCTTGGTCCGTAGGTTGTAACTACTTGAGAAGCTGCGGTAGATGCTAATTTTCCTGCTGCTTCATAACTCATACCGTGGGTAATACCATAAAGAAAAGCTCCTGCATACATATCACCTGCACCCACTGTATCCACAGCATGAACTTGAGGTGCGGAAATTTCAATTAATTTTTCCCCATCAAAGACTACAGAACCTTTAGAACCACGAGTAATAGCAAATTTCTGGCTGAGAATTTTCAGTTTATCTACAGCTACCTGAAAATCTTCTGTTTCTGCTAAACCTAACGCTTCACTTTCGTTAGCAAAAATAAAGTCTAAACCAGGTCCGATCATATCTAATAAACCATCTTTGAAAAATTTTACCATGTTGTAATCAGATAGGGACATGGTGGTTTTAACTCCAGCATTTTTAGCGATATCTCTAGCTTGAATAGCTGCTGCTTTACCAGTGGGAGATGTGACTAAATAACCTTCGATATATAAATATTCTGAATCTGCGATCGCCTCTGGAACTAATTCTTGACTTGAAAATTCTCCTGTTATTCCCAAAAATGTATTCATGGTACGATCAGCATCAGGAGTAACTAATACTAAACATTTACCTGTAATTCCTGATTGCAAATCAGCATTTTTTAAGTTAGTATCTACCTGACAATTGAGTAAATCTTGAATATAAAACTCTCCAAATTCATCATTAGCAACTTTACAGGAATAAAAAGTTTTTCCTCCTAGTTGACTAATAGCCACTATTGTGTTTGCTGCTGAACCTCCACAACTTTTATGACAATGAAGATGTTTGAGATTGTCTAACATAAGATTTTGACTATCTTCATCTAGTAGTGTCATTACACCTTTATCAATGTTTAACTTTTCTAGCAACTCTGGAGATACTTCATATTCTATATCTACCAAGGCATTACCCACACCATAAACATCATATTTCTTACCCATTTTTAGCTCCTTACAAATTATTCTTTGTTATCTTATATCATGTCTGGTTGAACACTTATTATATCTGTTGAGGCTGGTAATTGGTAATTGGTAATTGGGTTATTAACTTCCTCCTGACTCCTGACTCCTGCTATATGTTCATCTGTGTTGAGTTAGTTGTTGTTGCCATTGTTGATAATTTTCGATATTATTTAAAACTATTTTCTGATAGGTTTCATTAATTAAATCAATGTTTAAAACCTGACCAAAATTATTTTTTCTTGTCACATACCAAAATTCCTTACCTCTGTTTGTATAGTAAGTTCCGGCTTTAATTAATCCCGGTACAAAAGTACCAGGGGCGCGTAAATCTTTCAGTGTTTTTGGTGGTAGGTCTATGGTGACAGAGATAATATGATTTAGGGGTATTTGCCAAAGTTTGTGAAAGCGAATGGCTATAAGTTGTTCTGTTAAAGTAAGTTCTATTTGCAAAGAGTTGTCTACAATACTTAATTCCATGATTCTTCCTTTTGATTACCAATCACCTCTTCCCCAATCACCAATTACCAACGCCAAGAATATGATATGTAAAAATAAGAATGACTGACTATAGCACAGTTAGATAAAGGATTGACCTGAGCAATGGCAGAAGAAACCAATCAAAATCAAGCAGAAACCGAAAAACCCGCTGCTGCTAAACCTGCGGCTAAAAAAGAAAAACCCCCCGCAGTGGAAGATAAACCATTTGAAGAGTTTATGCAGCAACATTATTTACCAGCTTTACAAAAGGCGATCGCAGATGAAGGAGTACCAGATGCCCAGCTAAATTTTGCCAAGCAGAAGTATCCTATTATTGGCTTTGACTCAGCGGAAGAATGCTGGCAAATTATTGGTTCTTGGCAAAATGGACAAAAACAGTTTAACGTCTATTTCCCCGATGCAGACATTCAAGGTAAAAAGGGTTTTTCCTGTAACGAAGGTAAAAAACCCAGTACCCTAGAGTCATTCTTAATAGATGAGCGCAAAATTACCCTTGATTTATTGGTATCTCGCCTAGTTTACCGTTTAAACGGTCAAAAATGGCTAGGTAGAAATTAATTATCAATTGAAAATTGACAATTGATAATTGGTGTTGTATGAGTGCCTTTTGGTGCTACATTTCGTGGAAATGGTAGGTAACGACTCCAGTGATGGGGTCGTTGTCTATTCCTATATAGCCGGATTTTAGCATTTCTTTTAGGATTTACAGGATAAAAACAGGATTTTTATTTTTGGGTTTTAATTAATTGGAATTTAGATAGTTTCAAGATCCCAGTTTATAACTTACATAACGATTCAAACTGACATTTTCTTATGCTGCTTCTATCGCTAATTTTCGATGAAGTTCAGGAGTAATACGAACTTGAAATTTACCACTGTAGGTTTTTTCTGCAATAGGTTCTGGAATTTATTCACCATTAGCTTCCATATCTAATACTATATCTTTGACCAAATTCGTAATACCTTCTAAAGCCAAATTACGATTTTCATGGAGATAAGATAAGCTAGGAAATTCAGCACATAATCCTACAAATTCTTGATCTTCACTTGACCAGGTAATTTTATATGTGTAGTGGTCGTAGTTAACCATTTTCCATTCCCTCAATTTTCTCAATGGCTGCTAAAACCTGCTTGACTTGATAAAATTTTGCTTTTCCATTCTTTTCTTGAATGTTAACTCTTGGATCTCCAAACCAAGGTGTTTTATAGACACAATGACTTGTTCCTTGCTGTCTAGGTTCTCCGAAATAATGATTACAAAGTTTTACTAAATTAAATTAGTAAATTTGACATCTTTAGGATTATTTTTTATTTCGGCTAAAAGTTTTTCAATTTGTGCTATAGAAAAATTATAGTACCACTATTGATACTATGTCAAGGAATATTCTGGAAATCCCAATTCCTTCATATTTATTGATAATTAACTAAAACTCAACCAACTAAACACTTCTTTTACCGTCAATTCTAAATTAACACCTTCAACTATTGGCAACTGATCATCACCGTCATATAAATCAATTTTTTGCCCAGGAAACACAGCTAAAACACTTTCTTCTTCTGGGTTCATTAACCAACCTAATTCTGTACCATTGCGGGAACAATGTAATAATTTAGTTAATACCTTTTTTTGTTGTTGTTCTGGAGAAAGTATTTCTATTACCCAGTCAGGATGAATTTCAAAACGGTTGTTAATTTTCCCTGATGCGGTTTTAGGTATTCTGTCCCAGCGAAATACAGCTATATCCGGTACAATAGTATCTCCACCAAAAGTACAACGTAGTTCTGGGAAAGCATAGGCAATTTTTTGTGTTTCGGCTAATTGGTTAATAGTAGTACACAATTTAATCTGTAGAAGGCTGTGTTCACCCTGTGGCATTGGTTTTTGTATAATTTCCCCGTTGATAAATTCTGATGCTGGTTTAGTTTCTGGTAATTTCAGAAACTCATCTAGAGTAATTTGGAGTTCTTTTGTTATAGTCATAGTTATTAATGAATAATAATCTTCATTATATCATTAATAACAGAAATGTTGAATGTCGTTACAAAAGTTTACATATTCAGTTATAGTAGTCCTATTAAGGGTGAAAATGTCAACATCTCATGATATCTTCCATCCAATGAACATAACTAATTTGTTGACACATACAA